>JAYSML010000096.1:0-4177 GCA_043724745.1 bacterium | reverse complement strand
TCTAATATTCCAAATACCGGCCGGAATTATAGGAGATAGACTAGGAAATAAAACTACTATAGTTATCGCCAAAATATGTCTATTGTTATCAAGTTTTATGTATGTCATATGATATAATTTTTGGTTTTTCCTTGTGTGAGCAGTTTTTATGTCCTTATGAGCCGATGCATTCGCTACATGAAATACTTCTGCTTTTTTACATGATACACTTACTAACTTAAAAAAAGAAGATAGATTTAAAAAAATTTCTTCATCTATTAGAGGCCGAGTTTCCTTTCTGAGTATATTTTTTATAATTGCATTACCTTTTTTGACTAAAATCAGCTTAAACTTTCCTTTCAAAATAGCCTTGATTATCGATGCAATAGGATTGCTAGTGGCATTTTTTTTATTCCCTGCTAGATGAAATACTGAGAGCCATGAGAAAATAAATTTTTCGAATCTCAAAAAAACAATAAAAGAATCAAAATGATCATGACTGTTTTCTGTCATAACATTCTCTGCTATAATATGAGCATTTTTGTTAGTTGATGGATCCTTTAGAAGTCCTTATCTGACTAGTTTATGATATCCGATAGTTTATATATGATTTGTAATGTGATGATCTAGATTTGTGCGATTTTTGGTATGAAGATACGCACATAAAATAGAAAATCTTGTGCCATTTAGAAAGATGATGTTATTGGAAATTTTTCTTTTTAGCTCGTATTACATAAGTGCTTCATTTATAAATAATCCTTATATCGTATGAATAATATTTGCTTTGGTCGCATGATATTTTTGGTGAAGATCAGAGATTTATACCGATCATATTATCAATCTTATACCAGGCAAAAGATATAAATCTACGATACTTTCCATAAAAGGACAAATAGCGTGAATCATACAAGTTGTGATGGTGATAATGGTAGGATTTGTAATGAATATTTCTTATAAACTATGATTTCTTTTGATGTGAATTGTTTTGTTTGTTCTTTTGATGAGCGTATACTTGTTTTTTATAAGAAAAAATGTAAGAAAATCTGATTAAATCTGAATTTTATTATTTTCAAAGTATATAAATGAAAACAAATCCAGAAGCTAAGAGAATATTATGTTATGGAGATTCAAATACTCGATGACGAGTGCCATCTGGCATGGGAATGAAAAGATATTCAATCCAAAATCGTCGACCGGGAATTCTACAAAATCTTTTGTGAGAAAATTTTGAAATTATCGAAGAAGGGTTGGGTGGAAGAACAACAATGTTTGATGATCCTAGACCTGAATTTTTTGGGAGAAATGGATTAAAAACATTGCCTATAGTATTAGAGACTCACCTGCCATTGGATATTGTGATATTTATGCTTGGCACGACAGATACCAAGGAGATGATGAATCTATCTACAGAAGAGACAACAGAATGAATACATAAACTGATTGAGACAGTGGAGAAATATAAGGTTTTGGAATGATATTCTAGTCCAAAAATTCTTGTAATTGTGCCACCAATAGTAAAAGAAGATGCTGATTTTGCTTCAAAACTTTTTAAATGAGGAACTCAAAAGTGAAAAGCTACGATTGAATCATATAAGAAATTAGCAGAAAATGAAAATATTTATTACCTAGACCCAAGTATATAGGTAAAAGTAGATGAAATAGAATGAGTTCATATAGATATGGATAACCATAAAATATTAGCTGAAATGATTTACAATAAATTTAAAGAAATTATTTAATCTGCTTAAAATTTATAGAACAAAATATATGTGGATTTGTAAATAAAAAAAGATAAAAATAATTTGCATTTACTTTTTAACCAAATTAAAATGGTAAAAGAAATCTTTGTAAATTTACCTGTAAAGAATCTAAAAAAAACCATAGAATTCTTTACTAGGCTGGGGTTCAAATTTAATCCGAAATTTACTGACGAGAATGCGACGTGTATGATTATCTGAAAGAATATATTTGCCATGCTGTTACTTGAGGAATTCTTTCAGGGTTTCACTAACAAAGCAATCTGTGATACTAAAAAAAGTTCTGAAGCAATTCTAGCATTATCTGTAGATACAAAAGAAAAAGTGGACAAAATGATGAGTAAGGTATTGGCTGCTGGCGGAAAAGAACCAAGACCGGCACAGGATGAGGGATGGATGTATAGTCGTAGTTTCGAGGATCTTGATGGACATCGTTGGGAAATCTTCTTTATGGATGAAAGTGAAATGAAATAATATCTAAATTTTAGGATGAAATTAAATTGAAATTATGATTGAAAATTACGATGAAGCTATGAGGTATATATTTGATACCGAGACTATGAGAGATTATAGCTTAGAAAAGGTAAAAATATGTGCTGAGAGATTGTGAAATCCACAAAATAATTACAAAATAATTCATATAACGGGCACAAATTGAAAGTGAAGCACTTGTAATATGTGTTTTTCTGTATTGAAAAAATGGTGAAAAAAAGTCTGAATTTTTACCTCCCCTCACCTGCTGAATATTAGAGAAAGATTTAAGACTGAGATATGAATTATATCTGAAGGTGATTTTGTAGAAATAATTAATAAAATATTAAGTCTGGATATTTCATTATCTTACTTTGAAAATTGTACCTTAATTGCCTTCGAATATTTCAAAAAAACTGGATGTGAGTATGCGGTCATAGAAGTTGGATGCTGAGGATTATTGGATAGTACAAATATAGTCAATCCAGAAATTACTGCTATTACAAGCATAGGATATGACCACTTGGAATTATTAGGATCGACATTGGAAGATATTGCATTTCAAAAAGCAGGAATAATAAAAGTAGGAAAACCGGTGGTTATAAATTTTCATAATAATGTCATCGAAAATATTGCGAAGGACAAAGAATCTCCAATAATTTTTACCGAAAAATTGATTGATAGTAATTTAATTTGAGATCATCAAAAAAGCAACGCTGGATTGGCCTATGAGATATGTAAATTTATTTGAGTACCAGAAGATATTGTTCTGAAATGACTACAAAAGGTAGAGCATAAATGAAGATTGGAATATTTGATGAATAATTTGCTAATAGATTGAGCACATAATGAGCAATGACTCGAAAGTCTAAAAAAATATTTATCTCAAGTCAGGAATAAACATGAAAATATAGTATATTGTTTCTCAGCCAAAAAAGGAAAAGATATTAGAAAACTGATTCTTGATAAATTCTGAATTGGTAGGAAATATATAGCCGTAGATTGGGAACACAATATGCTAGAAAAAATAGAGAATATCGAGAAACAAATGGGCTGAGTAGACTTCCAAATAAAAAGTCCTAAAGAAATTGCAAATCTAGCAGAGAAAAATAAAAGTATCTTATATGTTGTTTTCTGATCCCTATATATGATATGATGATTTTATTCCTAATCATTTATAGGTCTTCCCATTGATTTGGATTGAAAATCTATTAGTCATATTACAAAATATTTAATTTTTTTTATTGAAATAAATGTTTAAACAATTTTTCAAATGATCTGCTATATTTACGATAATTGCAGTTATTATATGATTTTTCTTATGAGCTGGAGCAGATATGAATGTAATAGTATGACTGAAGTCTGTTTTTATAATTTTGATTTTGTGAGTATTGGAAACATCTCTATCATTTGAAAATGCGGTAGTAAACGCATCTGTATTGGAAGAAATGACTCCTGTACGACAACAAAGATTCCTTACTCGATGAATGGCTATAGCCGTATTTGGTATGAGGATACTCTTCCCACTTATCATAGTAGCTATTGTCTGAAACATAAATCCACTAGCGGCCTTGAATTTAGCTATTGGAGATCCTAGTAAATATGCGGATATACTAACCTCTTCTCGCATTATACTATCTGGTTTTGGATGATCTTTTCTTTTTATGGTCGCGTTAAAATTTTTCCTAGATCTTGAAAAAGAAAATCACCGGATATGACCTATAGAAAAAATATTGAAAAAATTTGGAGAACTGAAATCAGCAGAAATATTACTTACATTGCTGGTTATATTTGGGATAAGTGAAATTCTGCCAGTCATAAATCAACTGCCATTTTTGGTTGCTGGTACATGGTGAATTATTATTTATAGCGTAGTGGATGGTTTTGCTGGGATATTGAAAAAGAAAAAATCGTTAATAAAAAACGCCGCTAAAGCCTGACTTTCTCTTTTTGTATATTTGGAAATGTTG
>JAYSML010000095.1:0-1501 GCA_043724745.1 bacterium | reverse complement strand
ATAAAAACAAGGCGTTAGTCCATCAGTTTTTTTGATTTTCAGTCATATTTGGCATATAATCGAAGGTTTTTTTTATCAGTCATCTTACGCCATGCTCTTTATATGCTTCTCAAAGTGTAGCATCAGAGGACGTATCTATGTTTTGAAATTGCAATCCTCAAGATTTAACTCCAGACTGAGATGCTCATAGTACTACTCAGTATTCGATTTTCGAACCTACCTTTGCTGTTTTTCCGTCCCTTGAAACAAAATTAATATATCATTTCCCATAAGGCATTTGCATAAGCATAGATAAGAAAGACTCTAGATTCTTTGGTGTGAATTTCTCTGTGGCTGGATCTATTTTCTTATTTCTTACTTTCATCAAGTAGTCATTGAAATTTCTAAGATCTTCCAAGTTCATCATTAATAAATTATATTCTCCTGTTGTCTTGTTTAATTCTTGTTTAGCTACTGATGTTTTTGCTATTTCTTTATTTAATCTACCAATAAGTCTATCTAACTGCTTATCCTCTCTTCTTTCAACTCTTAATTCCTTTTTTTCATCTTTTAATTCTTCTCTAGTTGGCCTATCGGTATTTACATCTGAAGTAACTAATATTGGAGTATCTGCTTTTATATCTACTTTTGTGGATAATGTATCTATCTTTGTTTTGATAATATTGTTTCTTACATCAGAAAGCTCTCATGTTGTATTATTTATTACATCTTGAGTCTCTCACTTATTATCTGCAGAATTGGTTAATTTTGTTTTTTCTGCTTCTGAATCTACTGTTTTAATTTCGTCTATTGGTGACATAATTGGTTAGATAAAATCTAAATTCTGAAATATATTTCTCCTTTCAGACTAACTCAATTATATACAGAAATAAAAAAATCGCTAGAAATCATATTTATAGCGACGAAATTAATTTGACATTTTATAGATAAGTGTTATAGAAAATACTATTTACCATAAAGTTCCTTGGATAAGTTCAGTTTCAATTCTTGTTTTTTATTGGTATCTAGGTCGTTTACTAGATTGAAATATTGGAGTACGTTTGTAAGTAGATCTATAAACTCAATTTTGTCTAGAGGAATATTATCGTGATATTTTTTAGAGAGTTTTTTTAGATAGGACATATATTTAGTCAGGGTTAGATCAGAGCTTGGATCAAACACATCCTGATAAAATCCCAATAAATCCATTTCTTCCATTTGTTTGGCATAAAATGGAACAAATAATCACACTATCACGAATGTGTTAATGGATTTTCTAAGGTAGGTCGTATCTGTCTTTGGATTTTTGATTTTGAAAAAAACATTATATACTGACTTTATTATATTATCATTTTTAATTTCTTTGAGTATAAGTGACAAAAACTTAGCTAAGTTGTTATTTATATCTTTTTCATCTTTTATCTGTTTAGCTATTTGTTGAGCCTTCTTTTGGTTGTCTTGTACGCGTCTAACTGCCTCCTCTGTTACTTTATTTACATCTGACCTTACTTGTCCTCCAACA
>JAYSML010000094.1:0-12559 GCA_043724745.1 bacterium | reverse complement strand
AAAAAAATAATTATCATGCGGACATGTATGTGTTTTAAATAACGAAAAAAAACAATGTATTATATAAATTTATTGCTTTGAATAATAAAGGAAATCTTTGCGTTTATGTTTTATATATTGAGTCTGTTCTTGTGATACATATATACGCTATCTGAGATAAAAAATAAAAATTCTAAACTTCCCAAAATCGTATTGATGAGTGGATTTACAACCCAAAATCCTATAATGTTTCTGCTGAAAAAAAGATTAGAAAATTTATGATATAGTGTGGTCTTAGCAAACTTATGACTACACTTGGATGAAATAGAGGAAGATGCAAAGAAGTTAGATAGATTTCTTCAATCTGAAAATATAAAAAATTATATCTATATTTGATTTAGTATAGGTTGAGTAATCTGATTATATTATAAAAAGAATTATCCAAATACTATGATAAAACTAATATCTCTCTGATCACCTTATTATTGAACAATAATGGCTAATATAATATCCTTTATTCCATCGGTAGCTCAATTATTGCCTAATAGTCTTTTTCTAAAAAAGTTAAATAGTGATAAGAGCGGCCTTGAAAATATATATTCCATATGAACGAAATATGATGAAATAGTAGTACCGTATAAATCCAGCCGACTATCCACTTGAAATAATTTTACTATAAGTGAAATTGGGCATTTCCATCTTCTTTTTTCTAAAAGAGTATTTAAACTTATAGAAAAGATACTTAATTTCTAAGATTTAAAAGAACACGAGGCCCCAAATGATGTTTTTTATTCCTTATCGGTAAATACCACTAAACGTTGTGGGTAGGTTTTCAAAATCTTGTCCCAAATTCCTTCACAGGTAATTAGGTTTAGAGGAGATTTATTATCGTTTGAATAAAATAATTCTGGTACCTTGTCATTAGAATTATATATTTTGATTTCGCGTACTATGAAGGGTATGAGTGCTCAGTTTTTATCTTTAAAATATATTTTATCGCCTTTGATTAATTTATATAAATCATGAAATACCGATATTTTACCGTTTTTCCATGTGCCATAATGTCAGGCGATAACTGCATTACCGATTTCTCATGGATATGGACCAAGATTAAACCATGCTAGGGTATCTGCATCTTTTGCCGTATCCATTTCTCAATTTGCTGTAAGTCATACAGATATTATGGGAGCATTGATATTTATTTTTGGAATACTGAGATGGATTTTGGAATTAGATAAGTTTGATTGTGTACCAGAATTAGTGTTTGGGATAGATTTTACACTTGGAAGATATACAGAAGTATAATTACTTATGGGTGAGATTATTTTTGTGTAAAAGGAACTGGGTATATAAATCCGTAAAATATATATAATTCCAGTGATAGTAAAAACTAATAGTAAATATTTTAATGAGTTTTTCGATTGCATAGATTTTCTAAAGAATTTATAAAAAATATTACGCAAAGGATGTTTTTATATTATAGGAATTCCAATAATTTATCATTTAGATTAAGCTTTGCGTCTTTTTAGAAATATAAGAATCGGAGTTGAAATTAACATTAGGAGAGATAATATTAGAACATTTAAATTATTTTTTTCAGGAGAGATTCCTGTTTTTGGAAGACCGGGTGTTACTATAGTAGTAATAACAGTACCAGTAGTAATAACAGTACCAGTTATAGGTGCTATTCCACACTGTTTATCATAATAGCTATAAGAATAATCTCATTCTGGACAATTATCCCTTACAAGTATTGTTCATCATCCTCCTCAATTATTAGGTACGATATATGTATTGATAATTGTACAAGTTTTGTCGTTACCAGCAGAAAGGGTGATATTGCCGTTTGAGTCACAATCTCCAGCAAAACTTTGTGTATAGGAGCTATTTGGATTTTCACTTACTGCATATATATTTGCATTAAGTAGGTAAGAAGCTCAAGGAATCATAGCTCATGTTCTTGGACTTCAAGCAACACTAGTTCCTGAAAACATTACATTTAGACTAAAAGCAGAAGCACTTAATGTACCTCATATTACTTGTTTAATAACGTGTAATCTAGCAAGATTTCCACACATTGGTACGGTAATTGTGTTTTTGTCTGTAGTAACTGTTCAACCAAATGATAATGCTAATCACATCCATGTAGTATTAGCTCCTACAGTAATTCATGCAGCATCTATAACGTTTCCAAGGAAAGTATTATTTGCTCCGATAGTTGTTGCACCAGTTGGAGTCCAGAATAAATCACAAGCTGACGCTCAGTTAGTTAATCTGATTTCTGCATTACTTACTGTAGTAAGTGCACCAACAATTCTGAAAATATATGTTCAGGCACCAGAAAGAGTTATTCCTGCTGTTCAAATAGATGCAGCTCATGGCGCGTCGGTACAGTATACTCATGGTGAATAAACACCAATAGGACCGTGTGTAGTGTCTGAAGCAAGATCAATAGCGCCAGAAAGGAAAGTAAATGTACATGCTTGAGAGGCCAATGCAGATAATAATGTGTTTTGATCTATACCAGCTTGATTGTATACGCTATTGGCTAGGTGGGTGATTCCATTTAATATTGGCATCATTACAGGCGCTGTGGTAAATCAAACATCTCAATTGATAGTGGTGCCTGGTAATGTATTTGTATAAGTACTTGAAAGGATACCAAATGTGATGGTGGTTCATAAAGATGGAGTAGTAGCGGCAGTAGTTAGTCAGACACTAACTAGTAGAACAAGGACCATAGATATGCTCGTCGCTAAAATTTTTCTGGAAATTTTCATAATTTGTGTTGTTAAATTTAAAAATAAGTGATATATGGTGTATATGTTACCCTTGTTTTATAATAATACAATAAGAAATCAATAAAAATTTATTACTTTTGTAGAAAAGTAAATAAGTCTAGTGACTAGAACTACATTAGCTCTAGTTGGACCATTAATTCTATAAGGGAAAAGAAGAAACCAATATTCTGATTTAGTTCTTTTTATTAAACTATTTTATTATTATGTGCGTTTAGTCGAGAAATTTAGTGAAAAATTTTTTATTGGAAAATCATTGGTATTCTATTTTGTTCTAATTAAGAAGAACCCAATGAACCGATGAGGCATATTATGCCCATGATTGTTATGAAGCCAAATAAATTATCTGGATGAACCATTATATACAACAATAGATAAAGATATTATTGATAATGTCCTTATCTTGGGTTAAGTCAACAAAGAAATTTATATTGTATTTTTATAAAAAATATTAAATGAATTTTATATTATATTTTTCTATCCAGTCTGTTGTATATATTTTTTTGTCGGTTCAGAAAATAATTCATTCTATGTTGTTTCTTTTAAGAAAAAATAAGCTTTTCTCTATTCACATGGCTATGCATGAGGTAGCGTAAGCATCTACGATATAACAATCATTTGCAACAAGTGTTATGCTGATTATTTCATTATTGTTTGTTCATGTAATAGGATTTATTATATGATTGTATTCTTGACCCTTTATAATTCGTTTTCTTTTGTATGTTCCAGATGTCGCTATTGCTTTGTTCTCTAACTCTAGGGTCGCAAATATTTCTCCTTTGGTAAAAGGATTATCAATTCAAACTAATATTTTTTTTCAAAATTCATTTGATCAAGCTGTATAAATATCACCTCAGGCATCTATAATGTAATCTTTATATCATTTTTTGTCTAAATATTGTCTTGCCATGTCGACTCCAAATCATTTAACTATACCTCATAAATCTAACACTTGATCTTTTTGTAAAGAAATCTGATTTCAATTAATTTTTACTTTATCAAAATCTAAATTAACATTTACTATTTCTTTTTTGAATTCATTTAAATCAAAACTTTTTCCATATCAGATTTGTTTGAGGCTGATTAGTGGATTAAAATAAAAGCCTGTATCAATGTATATTTTTTTGCACTTTTTGAGAACATCTATAAATCTGTCCGATACTTCTCGTGTTCTATTCTTATTTAATATGTTTAAACTAGAGTCTGGCAAAAATCTTGAAAATTCTAATTCTAAAGAATGAAATATAGAAAAAGCAGTATTGATATCTTTGATAGGATTATTATCTCAAAAAATAGTTATTGTAATATCTGTTCACATAAGAAACATTGTTTTGTTGTGTTTCATTTATTTAGTTGAAATAAAAGACAATTATCAACGTCAACAATATAAAAAACTTTTAATTGAAGTAAATAGTAAAAAATGTATTCTTTCCGAGTAGCTCATACTTGGATTAGAGTAGGTTTTATATAAAAATATATCTCATGGTTATTATTGAAATATTATTCGCTCTTGTAACTATTCCATTACTTATTGCCATTGTTTTTTTTAATGTAGAAAGTGTTTTTCAAAATAAAACATTGGAAATAAGAACTATCATTTATGTAGTATATTTTCTGTTCTCTGTATTATGACTGACTCTACTTAAATATATAAAGATTGAAAATAAAAAAATAAAACAGGAACTATTTTCTAGTATACAATTTATATTCCATATTTGTGTTCTTGCTTTGCCTGCCATATTATTGGTACATTATTTTATAATTTGAAAGTGATGATGAACTAGCCTTTATTTTAGAGCTTATGGAAAGGTGGCGTTTTTGTATCTTGTACTTGCATTGAGTATATCTCCTATAGTTAGTTTTGTAAAGAATAAAAAGATATCTGATACCTTGATCTTGATGAGAAAGGTTCTGTGAATTCTTAGTTTTTTGTTTTTTCTGAGGCATGGAATCGAATATTTTAATACAGAATATATATTTGCTATAAAACATACTCCTGCTATTGGATATTTAGATTATGTATGGCAGAATTTACTTATTAGAAATGACGCATTGACGTGAGTGATAGCTTGAATTTTGATGCTTGTACTTTGAATTACATCTAATAAATTATCAATTAATTTACTTGGAGCTACATGGAAAAAAGTACAATCTATAGCATATCCAGCATTTCTAATTGCAATTATTCACGTGGCTTTTACGTCTAGATTTAATGCCTTTTATGTAGCCTTGATATTGTGGCTTATATATATAAGGACGATTTCTTACCTTCAAAATAGTAATGTACAAAAATGATGACTAACTACTAAATATATCTGTATTCCTTGTGGATATATTTATGATGAGGCATTATGAGATCCTGATTGATGATTAGCGCCTTGAACAAAATTTGATGAAATACCAGATGGACGATTTTGTCCTGTTTGTGGAGCAAAAAAATCAAGCTTTGAACCATATTACGATATACAAGAAAAAAAATCTGAATGATATGTAGCCAAAATATCTGGTTATGTTATGCTTACAAAAGATGTACTAGAGTTAACATTAACGTTAGATGGCCAACTTAGTATTTTGCCATGACAACATTTATCTATTTCTCTAAGAGATTTTGATTGAGAATTTATTAGAAGATATTCTGTGGTGGAAAATTCATGAAGTAGCATAAAACTATGAATTAAAATCAAAGAAACTGGTAGAGGAGGAAGGACTTTGAAAAATTTGAAAATTTGAGATAACGTGAAAATAAATGCTATTTATTGAAATTTTATTTTGAAAAATACGTCTAACGGGAAGATATTCGTTGCTACATGAACAGGTATTTCGCCTTTATATAATATGATATTAAGAAATACTTTTTCTGAGGATAACATGTTGTTTTGGTGAGTAGCTATGAAAGAGGATTTGTTTTATATGGAGGAATTAAACAGATTTAAAAATCTTAAATTAGAAATCTTCTTGTCGAAGGAAGATATCAAACCATATCACTATGGAAGAGTAGATACCAGTATGTATGACTTCCCCTTAGATTCAGAATTCTATTTGTGTGGAAATGCAGCTATGGTTGAGGAACAAAGTAATCTATTGAAATGAAGGTGATATGAAAATATCTATGTAGAAATATTTTAACCTTTAACTTATACAAATGAAACAAACTTGAATAATATTGGGAGCGCTAATAACAGTTTGAGTATTTGTTTTTGTAATGCCATTTGTTTCTTGACAACAAGATAATTCTAAAGTAAAATTGACTGAACAAAAAATAGAGCCAGTAAAAATAGCTCAAGAACAAACCGCAATAGCAAATGTAACTCAAAAAAAAATCTTAAATAAACCAGTTGAAAAAAAAATTAATTCATTAAATCAACAACAAGCGGAAGCCAATAAATTGGCTGCACAAGAAGCAGCAGCAAAAATAGCTATACAAAAGGCGGAAACCGATAAATTGGCTGCGCAACATGCAGCAGAATTAGCAAAACAACAAGCAGAATACGATAAATTAGCAGCACAAGAAGTGGCTAAGTTAGCGGCACAACAAACGGCCATTCAACAGCAAAATGTAAGTAGATTAAATATAGAACACGAGGAGAGTGATGACTAAAAAAATTATTAAGTATAAAAAACAAATTAAAAGATTTAAATTGTTATATCTATAAAATGAAAAAACCTTGAATTATATTAAGTATTATTACTGCAGCTATTATGTTTATATATACTATGTCCTTTGTGTCATCGCAAAATGTATGTACTTGAGTAAGAATTTACAATTGTGTGGCGGCATCGGACAATAAAATTAGTATTGCAGCGGCACAACAAACAGTTGCTGTTTTGGATAAGCCTGTACAACAAATACCTGTAGTGAAGCAGACTAAAGTGGTGGTTAGGCCTGTACAACAAATACCTGTAGTGAAGCAGACTGTGACTCAAACTGTACAAACTTCTGCAACATCAACATCTGCACAACAGGCTGCCGTTGATTTGACTCAACAGCAAGCAGCAGCAGCTAAAATAGTCGCACAACAGGCTGCCGTTGATTTGGCTCAACAACAAGCAGCGGCCGCACAACAAGCAGCAGCACAGCAAGCAGCAGCACAGCAAGCAGCGGCAGCTAGATTAGCTGCACAACAAGCAGCCGCAGCAGCAGTCAGTGTTACAACAAGAGCAAGTTAGTTTTTGAAGAGAAAAAGTATATATAAAATATGATTTGCAAAAAAAAATATGGTGTTTTTTTGTGGTTCCTAGCTTATCTAAGCTTAATCAAAAACTATGTGATTTCATGATATAGATATCAGATCCGACTATTAAAAATTAGCATATTTGAGTACGTAGATTGGGTATATTTAAATATGATGTAATGTAAGTTTTGTTCTAAGGATGAAGTCATAAATGCCAGCTACTGTACTTATGAGAGTCATTGTGTGAACTATTCCAGAACCAATAAATAAATTTCGTTTATGATGCAAGTATGGATATAAACTTGAGAATATTGTCGAGTAGAAAAATGTAATAAGGATTGTATTAAAATCATAAATTTTAAATTTCTATTGAAATGTTTTTTATATAGACTATATTAATTTAGTTCCAAATCTAAATTTAAAATACCCTAGGGTAATTGATTTGGAATAGAATATTACCTTAGGCGGTTTTATTTATTAACAATAAATATAATGGCAAAGGTAGGTACTTATTTAAATTTTCCTCGTAATACTGAGGAAGCATTTAATTTTTATAAGTCAGTTTTTGGTGGTGAATTTATGGATAAAATTTATCGTTTCTCTGATATGCCTTCACAAAAAGGAATGCCAGTTCTAGCAGATGAAGATAAAAACCTAGTTATGCACATTGCATTACCGATTCTTGGTTGATATCTTTTGATGGGTACTGATGCACCAGAATCGATGTGACTTAAAGTGATACCAGGAAATAATGTTCATGTTTATCTTGAGCTAGATACTAGAGAGGAGACAGAAAAATTATTTACTGCATTGTCTGCTGGTGGTAAGGTGACTATGAAACTTGAAGATACTTTTTGGGACTCCTATTATGGTACATGTACAGATAAATTTGGTGTACAGTGGATGTTTAGTTGCATGAAAAGTAAATCTAAAAAATAGGCAAGAAATTAATTGAATAATTAATTATAAAAAATTAGAGGTTATTTATAAATAAATAGCATTGTTGTTATAAAGTTGTTTTTTTGTGTGTTTTAAAGTGAGATTTGTAATTTTTTTTTTGGAAAAAACTTTAAAAACTACATAAAAACAAATATTGTCTTGAAAATTTATATGCACATATTATATATAAATCGTATATGCTAGTTTTACTTTTATAATAAATAGATTTAGTTTATTTATCATTAACTGTAAAAAAATGCAAAAAATCACATCACATTTATGGTTTGACAAAGAAGCAAAAGAAGCAGCAGAATTCTATACATCAATTTTCAAGGATTCAAAAATTAAAAACACAACAAAACTTGATGGTACTCCTTCGGGTGCAGTAGACATTGTTACGATAGAACTTTCAGGTCAGGAGTTTACATTATTATCAGCGGGGCCACTTTTTAAATTTAATCCGACTGTATCTTTTCTTATTGCTTGTATCAGCAAGGAGGAGGTGGATATTTTGTGGGAAAAACTTTCTAAAAGTGGCAAGATATTTATGGAACTTGGTGACTATCCGTTCAGTGAAAGATATGGATGGGTACAGGATAAGTATGGTATTTCTTGGCAGATAATGTTTATGGGTGAACGTAAAATTACACAAAAAATCACACCGACACTTATGTTTGTATGAGATATTTGTGGTCAGGCAGAAGAAGCAATCAATTTTTATTCATCGATTTTTCATAATGCAAAAGTTGGTGATATTCTTCGCTATAGCAAAGGAGAAGAACCAGATAAAGAAGGAACAATCAAACATGCTGCATTTATGCTTGAAGGTCAAGAATTTGCAGCAATGGATAGTGCACACAAGCATGATTTCTCTTTCAATGAGGCCATTTCATTTATAGTACATTGTGAGACTCAAGAAGAGATAGACTACTATTGGGAAAAACTCTCTGCAGTACCAGAGGCAGAACAGTGTGGTTGGCTAAAAGACAAGTTTGGTTTCTCGTGGCAAATTGTTCCAACTGACATGGATATGATGTTGAAGAGTGGAGATAATAAAAAAACAACACAAGTGACTGAAGCTTTCCTTAAAATGAAAAAATTTGATATTGAAATTCTAAAACAGGCATATGAATGAAAATAAAACTTTCTTGAAAAATTTGGCTATGTTTTATTGATTTATTAGTTAAATGAATAGAAGAATAACTCTTTATATCGCTATGAGTCTTGATTGATTTATTGCTAAAGAAAATGGTTCTGTGGATTGGCTTGATAAATTCAATTCTCCTAATGATGATTATTGATATAAGGCTTTCCTTGATTCAGTGAATACAGTAATTATGTGAAATACAACGTATAAACAAATTTTAAGTTTTGGAGAATTCCCTTATAAAAATAAAAATTGTTACGTTTTTGCTAAAGAAATATCGGAAGATAAAAATGTGAAATTTGTGAATTGAGATGTAAGGAAATTTATTGAAAATCTAGATTTAAGATTTAATAAAAATATTTGGCTTGTTGGCGGAGCAGATATAGTAAATCAGTTTTTGAGATATAATCTGATTGATGAATTTATTATATTTATAATGCCAATTATATTGTGAGAAGGTATTAGATTATTTGATAAGGACAATAAAGAATTATCATTAGTAGTTAAAAATACAAAATCTTATGATTCTGGTGTGATACAGATATCATATGAAAAAGATAATTTTGAAGAAGTTGTTTAAAAATGATTTTTATTTGTTATGTTTTTATAATAATTTTGTCATATTAACTTTTGTTTGATTTATAATATCCAAGTGAGTCTGTTCTTGTGCAGTTGCTCATACGAGAGTACCGTCTTTGAAATATGCGCATTCTAATTCCATATTTTGTCTTCTCCATTCGTCTGCGTTTGTAGTATACATCAAAAATTGTCCATTAATATATAAAGGACACTGTTTGCTTTTTAGTTTATTGCCTTGGGGGTCTTTTATATAAGAGAAGTTTTTATCTAAAATATAATAATAATCATGAGTATTCTTAAATTGGACTGCTAAAAACTCATCTGATAAAATCTCTATATTTTCTAATGATTTTAATTCGTTTCATTCATCGTCTTTAGCGTATCTTGCGATTAATCCATTAATTTTCAAAAATGAAGCCCTATACAATTCATCAATTCAATGAATGATATATCAGTTTTTATATCTTTTTATGGAATCGTCAAAATGACATACTTCTAATAAAGATCAATCTGGGAATTTAATAGCTTGATTATTAAAATCAGTATTGATAAACTTTGTCTCTCCTCAAAAAAAATATTCTTCTCCATCATGACAATCAATATCACTTTCTGAATTGTATCAATGTTGAATAATTCATCATCATAATTTTTGGTAGTGATGTGCTCATTCTGGTCAAAAATCGATGTTTTCAATAGCTTTTTCTTCTTTATCTTTTATAGCTTCGTTTTCTATAATTTCATTTCAGCTATAATTATATTTTTTGTAAATTCTTTTCTCGTAATTATCATCTTCTTCGTTTCTTTCTATAAGAACCTCAAGTATTCATTTTTTTCAATATGCGTGATATCATTTTACGTCTGGATCTGTGAGTCCTCAAGTATAAATATACTTTTTGAAGTATATCTTTTTGATAGATCAGTCTGTGTTTTTTATATAGGATCAGGATTTGTGTAGAAAACATATGTAAGGATTTTTCTCGTTTTTGTCAGGGGACCGAACTTTAGGTTCGATCTGTAGAGCGGTATATCCCTCTGAGGAAAAATTATTAATTCGATATGGATCGTCAGAATAAACTACCTCATTAAATTCGTCTCTATAGGCTTTGCCTTCTTTGTTTACCATATAAAATATAGGTCTTTCTATTTCATCGTAAATTCTTTCATCAGGAGATTCGGTTTTAAAAGATACATCTATACTAGGATAGAGCCCCTGAGAAAAATCAAATCATCTTTTTGTATTGGCATAAAAATATCCTAATTCTGTTTTTAAAAATTGTCATTTCGTATTGACGAGTGTATATCCACATCAATTATATAGATTATATATTTTTCTAAGTTTATCTATTTCATTATATCAAAAATAATTATTTTGTATCTGTACAGGTATTAGTCATTCCAATATATTGTCTCTGTAATCAAATGAATGATTGATTGATTCATTATAATAATGACGAATTTTACTAAATTCATCTCGTGCATCCAATCATACGATGGCAAATTGATCGAAGTCTCGTCATTCAGGAATAGGTATCCTGACTCATTGAGTGGTATATAATCTTACTCAACCTGCATATTTTCGATCGTTTACCACAATTATAATTCCATCTCTTGGGGGAAATATCCATAATTTTGTTTGGACAATATTTGTTGTTGGATTTTCATCAGTTATGATCTCTTTATTACCATCGATTCGTTGTTCTTGTTTTTGTAGTCTTCAATCAACCACATCAGTTTTAGTTTTTTTTTTAAGATCCATAATTGACTCATCTTTTAGAAATTCGCCTTTTTCGTTAATTAACATTCGTTTATTGTCTTTGTGAGCTATTGCCCGTCAGTCGATGAATTCTGATATAGACTTTAGTCATTCTTTTTCTGCTATTTTTTTTCTTATGAGCAAAGTGTCTTCAGCTTTTTCGATTGACTGAACGTAAACAAGTGATTTCTGATTATCATATTTGGTCAAATTATTCATCTTTTTTTGTTATTTGTTCATAAGAAGATAAAATATCTTGCATTTTTTCTATTTCATCATCTAATTCCTGAAGAGTAGATTTTATATTTCAGTTTTTGTATGTTACATAAAAAGCATATATACTAGTGGATTTAAGGACTTTTATTCTTTCTAGAAGGTCCTCCAAAATCCTTTGTTTATAAATAAATATTGCACCTTTTTTGAATTCTTTAAAGTTTGGAAGTATGAATTTACGCTCAATGTATTTTATACCGGCATCTTGAAGAGCAATTATTATGGCTCATTTATCTTCTTTTTCATAAAAAGATAGTATTGATTTAAAAAGATTAGTAAAAAAATCAAAAAACTCTTTGTTGTTTACTATTTCTGGATTTTGTCATAGTATATCTGGATGAATAATTTTGGCTATTTTTCTATATATCTCTTTGATTGTAAGATTACCAATTTTATCAACTAGTTCTCAATGAACTTCTTGCATATTTACCTTTTGGTAATTCGCATCTTTACGTTTTCATTCTTCTTTTTCGTAATCTTGATAATATTCTTCATAGTCATCATATCATCAAAATCATGTTCAAAAACCAAATCCCATTGTATTGAAAAAAGTTTCAAATTTCTCATACATTTCTTCCTGAAAAGCTTTTTCTTCGTCTGTGGGATTATTTATTAAGTATTCTATATATTTATGGTGGAGTTCACTTAGTTTGTTTTCTTTTTCTTGAAATATTATTTGATATTCTTTTCGTTGCTTTGTGTAATTTTCCGTGATGCTTAAAATTTCAGTAATTGCATTTTTAGCTTCTAAAATTTTTTTATCAAGCTCATCCGTTAGGGTATTGGTTTCTTCTGTTTGTTCTGTAGGGTAATTATGCATAACGCTGTTATTCATCTGGATAGAGGATATTGATAAATATTATTTTTTTTACATTTCTACGACAAAGTGGTATGGTGGTTTTATTGGTGCAGGTTTATG
>JAYSML010000093.1:0-1519 GCA_043724745.1 bacterium | reverse complement strand
TACTGGTTGATGAACGTTTTTCGTCTTCGCTAGAGCAGGGAAAACTATCGGCAAAAGTCCAGACTCATCCAATAGCGATACAAATCCAAAACAACTTCAGTATTTAAATACCTTTATAAATTCATCTTTTATCCTTTCTTTAGCCACATTTTTTACCAGTTCGCAATGCTTTTTTACATTATCCCATGTGTCTCTCTCAAAATCAAATAATCTGAGTCCATCTTTTCCTTTTTTTATTTCCTTTTTGTATTTTTTCTTCAGTTTTTCATTCAAAACACTAACAAATCTAAGTGCTCTGATAATCCTCAATGCATCTTCTGTAAATCTATTTTCTGCAGGTCCACAAGTCCTTATCTTTTTATTTACCAAATCCTGTATTCCCTTAAATGGGTCTATAATTATATGTCTTACATCTCATTTCAGGCTAGATTCCAAACCTTTTAGTGACTCCATAAGTTTATCGTTATTTAGTTTTCATCCATCAAAAATTTTTCCTATCAAGTCACGATCTCGCAATACCAATAGTTCCAAATTTGGAACATAAATCCATCAATTCTTATTCAAAATATCGAGCATCTTTTCATTCAGACTTCCTTTATTTTTTTTAATTTTTGATTTCCCTTTGATGTCCGTTGTATAATTATGGAAATAATACATGCAGTTTATAGTAAAATCTCTTCTCTGTGCATCCAACAAAACATTATTGCTTCGATTGATTTCTCCAGGATGACGAAAATCTTCATATCCTCATTCTGTACGTAGAGGAGTAAGTTCGTATTTCAGCTCTTCGCTTTCTTGTCCTGCCTTACTAATAGTTTTTTTCTTATCATTAGTCGGCATAATAGTCATCGTACCAAATTTCTCAGTAATCCAACTAGATACGCCAGCCTTATCAAGTTTTTTATAGATTTCTTCAGGATTTCCTGCCATAGTTAGGTCTATATCTTTTGGGCTTTTTTCCATATCCAAAAACATATCTCTAATAACTCAGCCAACTAGAAATACATCCTTGTTTTTAAACTTTTTTCTCAGGTATTTTACATGATATTCTAGAATTCCTAGATTATTTATCTCCAACATAAACTTCAAAAATATATAAATATATACTAGCATAATAACTTTCTCATCCAGATTTTCAATAATAGAATAAACAGATTTTAATCTTGTATTTTCCTCTTCAATGGATACTTTATTAAAAGTATTTACTAGTAATTATCACAAATATGTTCCAACTCCTAAGAAAACTTTTCACGCCCAATGTCCAACCTATGAACAAGATTATAATTTCCAAAAAAAATATCCTTCGCAATCTTTCTTATCTCCAGTCTCTACAATCAAATATCCAAGTTTTTCCAGTTCTAAAATCCAATGCCTACTGACATGGACTCAAGCAAATCACAAAAATCTTAAATAAAACTGATGTTCCATATCTAGCTGTAGATAGTTATCCAGAATATATAATTATCAAGAAAAACTCAAAAAAGCAGATTCTACTCCTCGGTGAAACTTTGGATAAAAA
>JAYSML010000092.1:0-9657 GCA_043724745.1 bacterium | reverse complement strand
TATATTTGGATAATTCATCACTACTAGGAACAAGAAAATCATCATTTCATCTTAAATCATTTCATAATTCTCGATATGCTTGTGTATTCTGAAATGCATCTATAAACTCATTGAAGATATCATATGGTACAGGATCTATTCATATTTTTTTAAATTCAGTCGAACTATCTTTTAAGATTTTATAGTATACGAAGTCTAATAAATCTGTAAGATACCTTCACTCTTGGTATTTGGATAATTTATCTCTAGATATTTTGTTTTTTATAAAATATTGAGTTGTTATTGTTTGTATTTGATCTACTTGTTCATCTGTAAAATATCACTTTTTGCTTCTACATGCTATTTTGATTATATCACATGCAGATTGAATTTGTGGTCTAGTTCGCAAGAAATAGTCTTCGCATAAATATTTGGCATTTTTAACTGAGAAACTATCTGAAAATCATCGTAGCTCAGAATCTTTTGACTTTGCAACTAGATATCTCTTATATTTTCACATAGCAAAGTCTGAATCAAAGTTATTTAATTTTCAAAATTGACGATCTCTGGTGATATATCATAGATCATATTGAGATCCGTAAATTGTAACATAACTTCAGATTTTGTTAACTTCAGATTCTGAGATTCATGATCACGAGAGCATAAAATCTGTAAATGATTTTTCTACTTCTATGCCTGTTGTATCTGATCGTGAATTTATAAAGGCATCTTCATATTCTGAAAGCTCTTTGTATGGTTCTAAATCTATTCAATTATTTTTTAATTTTACCTTATTTTGTGTAATCAATTCGTTGTTTATAAAATTTAGTTTTTTGAATTTATCTTTTCAATAGTTGTCATAATGAAAAGAATTTGGTCAAAAACAATCTACAACCATATAGAAAATATCTTCTTTATCAATTTTTCATGTTCAATATGCTCATATGAAAGCATCTGCGACATTATTTAAATATCTTTCCTTCTCGTCTAAGCTTGTTATATTCCATACCTTACTTCAGTCTATTTTTAAATCTATATCGTATTCTTTTATTTTGTCTTGAGCGATACTTTTAATTTTTTTCTTTTGAATATAGTCTGAAATAGCATATCATCACGCTAGTCAAGCCAAGACTGACATTAAAGCTACTGATGTAATTAAACTTCTGGCTTTAAATTTTGATAATTTTTGTGTTTTTTCCTGAAACTCCTTTCCGGTTTTTTCTGCATCCTTCGTTCCGATTCGGAGTCTATCAAAAACAAAATCAGGATTCGTTTCTAGACATAGATTGTGCAATTCTTCTAGTTCTGGATAGTCTTTGATTTTGAAAGGCTCTATATCTTTTCGTTGTAATATTCATCATATGATTTTATCGTATTTGATTTGTCTATCTATTCATCATTGGATAGAAATTCATGACAAAACCTCATATAAACGTATAGAAACCTCTACCAAAGAATAATAATCTGATTGGTTTTCTCATATCGGTTTTGTATCGTTTTCTTTTTGGGCTGGAGTCTTTGTATTGTAAAATAACTCCATAAGTTTCGGATTTTTTTGACTTAATCAATAAAGGTATTTTGATATGTTTAATGCCGAGAAATTATCTTTACTTAAAATTGGTTTTTCTGTAGATATGAGTCAGTCTTTACCTTTTTCTTTGAGGATGGAAAAAACGTCTGGGTATTGATTAGATATATTTACTATTTCTATACTTTTTGTTTTGTTTTTGAAATATTTTTTTATTAATTGTATTATTTTTTGTTTTTCTTCTTCGAAAGATAATATTTGTTTAGATTCTTCTTTCTGATCTTCATTTGTAAGGTATTTTGCCAGGTCTGGTCGTAATTGAATGACTGATTTTTCACCGTCTCATGTTTTTTTGATAATATATTCAATGGCCGGAAGCAATAGTTCCTTGGTGTAAATAGTTTCCTTATCTTTCTGCATTTTACCTATCTGTAGACGAAAGTTATTTTCATTTAATTTCAAGTTTTTGTCGTTTTGTCTACCATTGATTCAAAGGTATGATACTAGGTTTTCTGGAATGGTAAAATTTACTTTTGAATCTAGATGATCAAAAATATTTTTTCAAGTTTTAATTATTTTTCCGATTGTATTTGCCATAAAAAATATATGAAATAAATGGCATCATAATTATAATCGGAATACGATTTTTTGCAAATAATCATTCTAATTATTTACAAGCAAATTTATAAATAAACCTGTAGAGTGAGAATTATTTTTTATGTAGTTTTCGAATAAGATTAAACATACTTTTTAGTCAATTATGTAGTGTTTGACTTGTTATAACCAAAGCCGACATTTCATTTGGACTATACATGAGAATTGACAATTTATCTTTTCAATGTACTATAATTTCATTGGCTATATCAAAAATCGGATCATCTATTACTATATGTTCGTGTTTTGCCTTATTGTATTTTGAATAATCTTGATTGAGAGATTGTCTGGATATTATAGCTTTTGTTTTTGTCTTATATTTCAATCTTCGTGGAACAAATTCTTCCACAAGATATTTCTGAATTTTTGGATCTATATTTGTAGTTCATACGAAAGTAAGAAAGGATTCAGACTTTTCCATTTCCGATCATGAAAGAATTATTTGTTCGTAAACATATTTTAATCATTCCAGTCCTTCATAAAATTGGACCTTTGGTTTATTATCAAACTTGCTAGCTAGTGCCATAAACTCTGGTAGCTTATTTTTGAAGCTTTCACATTTTGATTCTCGAGTTTGTAAAAGCTTATCAGGAGATGTAACACTATAATATGTAGATTTATTTTTTGTAGTAGTTTGGGCTATTCATTTGGCAAGTAAATTTTTGAGAATAGAATAAGTAGTCACCCTGTTTTCCTGTACATTTCTAGCTATACTACTGACTGGAGCATGTCATAGTTCTAGACAGGATATATAGATCTTTGATTCCTTTTCTGAAAATCAGAATTGTTCTAGTAGGTTTGATAACATTGGCTTAAATAGCTATAAAATTATTGTTGTGGAGTAGCTTCTTCGTTTCCAACGGAGGCGTCTTCTTGAGTTTGTCTAAGCTTAGCTCTGATAGCAAATACTACTATCAATAAAATAAATCATACAATAAGTCATCATACAATCCACAAAACTATTTTTAATCGAGAAGAAATTCATGAACTAATTGAGTCAGTTTGAGTCTTAACACCAGCAGGAACTTCTCTAATGTCTTGTGTAGTAGATGGACAAGATTTTGTAATAATATTGTAAAATTGTGTGATTTTACAGATATTTGGCTTGATGGTATTATCAAAATCAAATTTATCTATTTCATTATCTTTGGGAGTAATTCATTCTAAAGCTGTATGTAGACCAATAGTATCTATTATATTTTGTAGAGCTTCCTTTCTCTTATCTTGTTGTGAGATGGTATTATCTTTTGTAGATGTATCTGTAATGGTTTTTTCAAATTCCTTGAATAATAAATCTAGGCTTGGAGAAAGAGCGTCTGGCACGGTAATCATAATTTCTGCTTTTGCTTTTTCGTATTCATTTCATCATTGTGCAGCAACCACTGATCTATCTGAAAGTTTGAGAAATATTGAATTTACCAATAATTCTTGCTGAGCATCAAATTTTAAATCGGCCTGCTTGTCTATATAATCTTTGAGAGAGACAACATTGGATTTTGTATCTACCTTGTCTACCAGTCCATCTCTAAGAGTGATAAGTAAATTTTTTAGATTATCGTATCCAATTAAAGAACCTGAATTTAAAGTTCATAGAAGTAAATTAATATCGTCGTAAACTTTTTTTGAGTCTGGATCCAAATTAGCATTAAAGTCCAAAAACGATACTAGAAAATCTCTAGTTTTTACTTTAGCTCAAGCATCCTCATAATGTATTTTTCATAAGATGGATTCGTATTTCTGATCATATTTTTTGTAGTATAATTGATTACATAGAAAGTCAGTATCGTTGTCGGCTATCTTATCACCATCACTATCGACCTTTGTATCAAGGTCTATGAAACATTTACCTTGTTTATCTGAGATCACATAAAAAAGCACCGTGTTATCCAGATTTTTTCAAACGAAAATTTCTTCTAATCAATTAACTTTAGATGCTTTGGGGATAGTCAATAAAACTGGCTCTTGGTAGACTCAGGTTTGAATTTCTATGTTTCGTCTTTTACTAGCTTTGTTTGCATATTTATCCGTTAGTTCCATATTTAGGTAATATTTACCATAAGATGGATATTCAAATTTTAAATATGCTCATGTATCTACAGTAAAATCTTCGTTTGTCTTACATGTTTTAATATCCATACAGATTTTCTTTGTTCATATTTCTCATAGGCTAATATCTCTGAGAATCATAGTCTTGTCAAAAGACTCAAATAAAATCATTGGTTTTAGCCCTTTCTGAACTACTATATTTTGTCAATTAGCCAATCATTTGTATCCTCTGTATCAAACAGCCACTCTGGGTCTATAACCAGTTTCTGGGCTTTGTTTAGTATATGTATATGTAACTTTATCGTCTTTTGTTATTTTATCTCGTGTACCATCTCCATCAAAATCATAGAATATTGTCCTCTCTTTGACAAAGTCAGCTCTATCTGATAGAATACGACTTATAACCTCGAAATCTACCTCATCTCCAATTTTAACTGAACTTTGTGTAGTTCTAAGTGATACTATAGGAATGTCTGGTTTGGAAGAATCTGGAGGAAAGAAAACTATAGGTCCATTTCAGATGATATCCTCACTGGATTGAAATCATCAATCTATATCGTAAATCGTAACCCCGAACATAAATTCTCAGGCAATTCTAGGAACAGAGAAGAAGGCGTATGGTATATCACCGGGAGTAATTTTAACTTCTATAATATTTTCTGGGGTATTTTTATTGTAGTAGTATCGTTTGAAATATGAAATCTGAGAATCTATATCAACTGGGTTTTGGGCCTGAACTTTGATTATAAATGGATCATACTGTTCGGAAAAAATATCTTTAACATTATTCTGAGAAAACCCAACTCACATTTCATTTCCATATTGCGGAAAGAATAGAACTAGATTATCCAACTTTGGTAGAGAATTGACTACCTTAAACCAAATTCTGGATTTGGATTGTTTGGCAACAGAAGAATCGTCTACAGTAAGATCTATAAATGTACAACCCAATTCATCGAACTTTTTTTTATATATAGTTTGTTTGATTATATCATCATCCTTGGGTTGAAAATAATAAGTCAGGTTAGCGGTATCTCATTTTGTATTTAATGAAATAGAAGGATCTACCTGGATTTCCTTTTGTCTTTCTATTTGATATGCTGGAACTTCTTGTTTTGTATTTCATTCTAAGGAAGGACAAGTTTCGTTTTGTCTAAGAATTGTTCATTGGGTATCCAAAACTTTGTATCAAGCGACTGGATAATTTTTTTCTCATATAAAGACATTTGTATAAACCTCGTTTTCTTCTCAGTTTTCACCACTTACTTTGAGTTTGACATTATATACGCCAGCTTTTTCATATTTATGTTTTATTCTATCTTCTTGGATTGTATGCGTATTTTCATCTCACAAATCCCGAATATAATTTATTATTTTTTTATTAGATTTCACTACAAATAAGACGTCATTTCATCGAGTAGTAGCTTGTGGTCTAATAATAAGTTCTGGTCTAATGGTAGATAGGATTGGAATTTCTTTTTCCATTTCTCATATCTTAGCATATTTGTCCTTTGCTATAAGCTTGACCTTGTAGGTTCATATATTACCAAACTCTACTGTAATTTGTTGATTATTATTTTGTGTATCGACTACTTTTGCTTTTGCTGATTCTGGAAAGATCCATTCATAAGAAAGAGAGTCTGATCAATTTTGTACGTCTATATCTGAGGTAACAGATGCATCAAATATAAATTTAGATGGATTTTTGCTAATGGTGGAAGGAGTGGCTGTGAATTGAGCAATTGGAGGTGTAGACGCCACATATACTTGGATAGAATCACTATTTGCCTGACCAAGTTCATCTTCAGCTGTAAGTTTAACTGTATAAGAGCCTGGATTTTTAAATATTTGCTTTATGGACTTTCATTGATATGTATCCACTTTGTCTCAGTTTTGATCAAAGATTTCTCGCTTGTATAACCTGATATTTGATACTACTGAATAAGAGGCTGATGCGTCAAATGAGAAGGTGGTAGATGTATTTCATCACTCTTCTGGAGAAGTTTTGATAATAGCGATAGGATCCGTAACTGCTAATCTATATGTTTCAGTTACCTTGTTATTTTCATTATCAATTGTAGTAAGTTGAACTAAGTATTCTCATAGTGCGGTTAGATTAACTCTAATAAGTCATGGTTTACCATCATTTTCTCTATAGAATTTAAAAGAGTCTCTGGAAGTGATATTTCGTATATGAGATATTATTTGTCTTCATCACATAGGTAGTGTAGAAGTTGCGTCAAATACAACTCCTTTTTTGGCTTCTTGAGTACCAACCTTTACTAATTTATCTGTTTTGAATTTTTGACCATTTGCATATATGGAAATGTTGGCAGTTTTGGGAGATACATTTATGGATGTAGTATCTTCTCAGTCGAAAATATTTTTTATTTGTTTATTTGAACTTCTAACTGTAAGATGTACCAGATAATTTCATGGATTATCGAACGTGTGGGCAATGACTGGTCATTTACCGATTGTTTGGTCTATTCAATTTGTATCCCTATAATATCGATAAAAACTATCTGAGGGAATAGTTTCATTAGAAGGATCTGTGCTGGCTCTAGCATCCAAAGTAACTGTCAATGGCGAACTTCAAACTTGAGGAGATGCCTTAATCTTTGCAGAAACAGTATATTCGACATTAAATCTTTTTATAATTTCCGTTAGCTTCTTTTGACAATTGTTTACAAAGGAGGTGACACTATTTAGATACCCTCATGATGAATAGTTAGCCAAGTCGTTTGATAGTTGGATACACTGTTCGTAGATTACCTTGAATGTGTAATCTTGTGGATATTTTGGAAAAACTTTTTGAAAATTGGTGGATAATTCTGAAAATTTTGATGAAGGTATTTGTTTTCATATTTTATTTGCAGCATCCATTTCCACAAAAACTCATAGAATCTTATCTCGATTTTCTGATGTTTCGTAATTTGGTTTGTATTCATTTGGAATACCGGCAGATGCGGGTCATGTGAAAAATACGAGAATAGACAAGACTCCGACTAGCGTAAATAGTTTATAAAGTCCTGTAAAATTTTTATTTATTTTCATCTCTCTGGAGAATAATAAAATCAAGTTAATTAAGCACGTTTCTAATTATATGTATATTTATTTTTTTTGCAAAAAAATACAAACAAAAAAAGCCTCGAATAAACGAGACTTAATTTGAGAATTTTATTATAATGTGACTAGAATGGAAGATCGTCATCATTTGATGGTTTTGGCTGACTAGAACTATTTGAATTAGATCATTGTCATTCGATTTTTCGGCAACTGATACGATTGTATTGTTTACCATTGTATTCGCTTGCTTTGAAATTTAATGAAGCTCTAATAATATCTCAGATTTTATGTGATTTTATAAGTTCTACTTTTTCTCACAAAACGTCTATTGCTACACTACTTTTGATTTCTCTATCAGTATTTTCTTCTAGAACAAAAGTAATTTTTGGTATGTTGTTTTGTCCAACAACCTGTTCTTCTGAGATGAAAATGATGGTTCCTTCAAAATTCATTTGTATCTTTTTACAATTATAAAACTTTTAATAGTTAGATCTGCCGTATAGAAAAGTTAAATCATTCCTACAGACAGAATCAACGTTACCACAAGTACTTGTGGTTAGCGTCCTATTTTGTAGTTTTATCATTCTTTTTTTCAAGTCTAATTTCTTGTATTATGAGAATAATGATTCATATATTTAGCAGTATGTCGGCTATATTTAATATTGGGAAGCTAAATATCTGGATATTTATAAAGTCCCTCACTCATCACAGCAAGACCCTATCAATTAAATTTCAGAGTGTTCAAGCGAGCAAAAATATGAAAGAAATCTGACTTATTTTTTTCTTTTTTAAAAGCAGAAATATAGCTAGTATGGCAAGTAGACTAATAAAAATAACAAGATAAATATGGATTGGTAATGATCGAGATATACCGGTATTGAACGATGGCTGAATAAATGAAGAGGAGAAAATATTTTGATTATAGAAAATATATTTGGAGACCTGATCTAAGGCTAGTAGAAATATTCAGAGTAAAATTGTCTTAAATTTCATAAAGATTCGTGATATTATAAAATTAATGTGCTTTGAGTCTGTATAATGACTTTAATTTTCTATTTTCTTAAATTTAAATTTATCTTTGTCATAATTACTTATATCACTAGTAATGATTTCCATGGCTGGTGAAAGTGGTGAGAGAATTTCTATCATATCTCATTGTATTTTACCAAGTGAAATATTGTATTTAAGTGGTTGGTTGTTTTTCAATATATATATAAATCATGAATTCTCTGCCAAAACGTTTACACTATTTACAGGCAAGAGAACATTCGTAACTTGGATTGGTAATATGACTGTAGCAACATCTCCAACCAAAGAAACCGGTTTATCGAGCAGTATGATAACTTTGTATAGCATTGACTGATTTGCTACGGAACTGATTGATTTTATTTTTCAATTTATTGTTTCCTCATTATATTTTACTAGTGTTTCTTGATCTATAGATAAGTATTTGTTCTCTTGTGCGGTTACATATACTTCAACCATTTGTTCGGAACTACTAACCACCGTAAAAAGAGGTGTTCACATTCAGATTTCTTGTCATTTATCTACTAATATTGTACCTATAGTACCGTCAATTGGAGATCTAACTGACAATTTGGCGTATGTTATTTGTGCATTTTGATAGGAAAGTTGAGCATCTACCATTGCATTTTCTAGTAGCGAAAGCTGAGATTCTCTATTTTTGATAGCAGTATCATTAGAAATTTTGGCATTTTTTAGATTTAATTCCGTATTGAAAAGTGTATTTTCTGAATTTATGCGTGTAGTATCATAAACGATTTGAGCATTTTCTTTTCAGATCTCCACAGAACCACTTGTAGTTAAAGTAGATTGAACCTGTTTGCGATATCAGACAAAAGTCGCATTGGCCATTTGCAGGGAAGTCTTGATTCAGTCCATAGAAGATTTGTATCCGTCTATAGCCGTCTGAGGAAGTGAGGTAGATGAAATAGTATTTATAAGAAGATCTCTCATATCATCTGAGAATTTACTAGCTTGGACATAGGTCTGCTCCAGAACTAAACTTTGAGAGTCTATATCCTGAGCAGAAGAAATATTTGTGGATAGGTTAGAAATCTGATCTTTGGCTTTGTATAATAATAGTAGTTCTGATTCAGTTTGATTTTTCTGGGAAACATCCTTAGCTCAGAGGTAGATTTCATAGGCATCGTTATAGTTCTTGTATTTATCTGTAACTCATAAAATAGTATCTGATTGATTAAGAAGAGTAGACAAAATATTAAGCAGATTATTTTTTTCCACTGGAAGCTGTAATTTCAGAGAATCTAGAGAAATAGCTGAATTGTCTAAATCAAATCTAGCCTTTTTCATGGACTGTTCTGTGGTTTGCTGTCAAACATTGTAAGCATTTTCGGACT
>JAYSML010000091.1:0-2535 GCA_043724745.1 bacterium | reverse complement strand
GATTTATCTGATTTTGAAATAGAACTTAATTTCGAAAAATTATA
Source organism: bacterium (assembly GCA_043724745.1). GTDB lineage: Bacteria > Patescibacteriota > Gracilibacteria > Absconditabacterales > Absconditicoccaceae > JAYSML01. The sequence goes on along the minus strand of JAYSML010000091.1, from coordinate 2,491 downwards.
TGTGCCGGCTAAGATAATTAGAAACTTAGATTTGGAGAGAAAAAAATATAAACTAAAAATTCACCCAAAGGCATTAAGGTCTTGGAATGAGGCTAAGGTTATGTGATGAGGGATTTCAGTGAAAGAAATTAATGAAAATTTTGAATGTAAATCTATGTCAGATTTGTATTTTTTGTGAGAGTCGTTGGATGTGACTGGTAGAACTTGATGATTTAATTTGCAATGGGCATGGAGTAGTGGATATGTTTGTGCTAAGGGTTTGTAGAAAAATATTCCAATAACTGATAGGCGATATTTTTTCATGTTATCTCTTCCAATCTTTTGAATTGTGGTGCAGAATTGATTTCAAATATATAATATTTGTCGTCCTTAATAATTAAATCAATTCAGGCAAAATCTAATCAATATTTTTTGGTGATTTCTATCATCTTATCTTCCATTTCTTTTGATATTCAGATATTTTCGAACATGGCTCATTTGATAACATTGTTTCTATAATGTCCTGGATTGTGTCTTTTGAAAATTCATGCTATTTTATTTCAAATAATGAGAACCCTGAATTCTCATTGATTTTCTATGTATTCTTGGACAAGCATTCATATTTTATCAAATTCCTCTATTTTCTTAATTAATTCTTCATCGTTTCTTACTATAAAAACTCATTTTCATCTATCTTTGTATAAATCTTTGATAATTACTGGATATGAAAAAGTTTCTTTAGTGATTTGGACATACTTATCTTTGTGTATTTGTGTGATTTGGAAAAAAAGTGTTTTGGGGGTACCGTAATCATAGTGATTGAAAAAAAGTAATTGCTGAAATTTGCTTGTATCTGTAATGTTATAATTGATAGGATCCAATATTTTTTTCTTTTTTAATTCTCAAAAATAATAGTTTAGGCCTGCTCTAAATCAGAATCATTTTGTTCCTATTCATCCGGATATTCGATAGAGATTATAATCAGATAATTCTAGTCATGTTTCTATATTTTTAAATTTTCCGTCATAATAATAATCTAGATAAGATACAAAATCGATTTGCATATCTTTAAATTTATCTAGTTCTTTGTCGAATCTTTTTTTGTTTCCCAATATTTTTCTGGTCCCACAAATCCTTAGTACTTTTGTCATTTTCTATACAATAAAATCTAAATATTATTTTAGTGTTTTAAAAAAAACAATTAATCATTCACAAATTTTTTTCAATTCTATTTTATCTGTTTGATAATATCGAGTTCCTGGAGAGGCATTTATTTCTATAAGATATCGTTTTTTTTCTATTGCACAATATGCAAAATCCATAGACATAATATCGTCTCATTCTAACTCCATCTTCTTATAAATGCTTTTTGATAAGATTAATAATTCTTTGGGTAGTGATTTTTTAGTTAGTATAGATTGTGTTCATCAAGATCAAAGATTGCTTTTGAAATTTCACTTTTGTGGTATTCTGAGTGTGGTTTCAACAATTTTTTTTCAAGCAAACATTAATCTAATATCATGATTTCAGTCAACTATTCATGGATATCACTTCGAAAAATCCTTGAATTCTTGTACTATATATAATTCGTCTAATCATAAAAATCTTTTCTTTTTTTTGAGTAATTCGGTAGTTGTTATAAGCTCTATTCCTTTTCATCAGTTAGCTCTAATGGGCTTTATTACAATTTTTTCTGCCAATAAATTTCTTCAATTTTTAGAAAAGAAAGTACTTAGCAAACATGTTTTAGGTTGGTATTTTTTTAGAAATAAATAAGATTCATATTTATCATTACTGGTGATAGATACTTTTTTGGAAGGAGTGATTTTATATGTTTCTTCCAATTGTGAGTATTTATAGTATGTTCATATTCATCTTCTACTTCGTATAATATCGGGTTTATAAGTTTTCCTTATAGTTTTATTGATTCCATATTTGGTTAGTATGTTGTATTCTATAAACTCTTTTTTTTTGTTGAGTTTATTCATACTAACTCTAACTAATTCAATATCGTTTTTTTTGAATAAATTCTGCATAATAAATCTGGCTCAAAACTCATCATTTCAGTTGTACTTATCCGTGTAAGACGTTTCTATCGCTACTTTCAACATATTTATTTTATGTAATCTAAATCTTCTATTTTGATTTTTCATTTGTATAGTTTCTCTATATCTCATCAATTTTCTATCCATTTTTTTACCTTATAGTATCAGTCTAGATATACTTTTTCTTTCATTGCTATGGCTCATGGGTGAGTTACGGAAGTATCCTTTATTCATTTCTTTATTTTAATTGCCATTTTGAAACATCATTCTAGGCTTCTATCTGGATGTAGGAATTTTATTAAATCTATAATTTTGGAAAAATTATATTTTTGTGCCTCTTTGATGATAAAGTATTTTTTGTAAATGCTTAGTTTTTCATAATTTTCAGGTAGATATTTATCAGAATTGTAGATTGCAAATCATTCTTCGTCTGATAAATAATATCAAGTTCAAGATTTTAAAATATT
>JAYSML010000090.1:0-3732 GCA_043724745.1 bacterium | reverse complement strand
GAATGAATTCTAAATGACTAGATGAAACAATTTATTTTTGTCAGAATGATTTTGAAAAATGGCTAGATAACAATGAATATCTAGACCACAGGAAAGAATTTGAATTTATTTTTTCAAAAATATTTTCTTAATTATTTGAGTATCAAAAAGGCTGCGACTGCTAGGAATATAAGAGTAAGTCAGATGAAAATAAGGTTTTTTAGTTTTTCGTTTTTGATTGCTGATTTTAGCTGTCATATTTTTTCTTCTAATTTCTGTTTTTCCATAATTGCTTCTTGTTTTTCTTTGTTGTAGTCGGGCAAAGCCACCATGTATTGGATTTTGTTTTCGAGTTCTCAAACTCTTTGTTGTAGCATAAAAATTATCTTATTTTTTTCTTCAACGACTTTTTCGTTTTCCTTGAATATTAAAAAAAACTTTTCTATCTTTTGATCAATTATTTCTTCCATTCAAGATTTATTGTTGTTTGTGATCATGGCATGGGATGTGTTTTCTGCATGGCTAACTATCTCTGTATTGATTTCTTGATGTAGGGCAGAAAACTCTTGCTGTAAAGATCAGATTTCTTCTTTTGCTAGAAGAACCTTATTTGCAACTTTCTTGTAAGATAGTTTACCTGCTTTTATATATCTATCTATTGTCCTTGTAGATATATTTAGAAGTACTGCTGCGCTTTCTCTTGTGATGTTGTAAGTTTTTGTCATTATATATCTCAGTATTTAAAATGATTTATTTGTCTAGGTCGAATTTATCTATGTTTTGATCTTGAATATTTTTCATTAATGATTGTATAAACAATGTTATTAATACTCATTCAAACATACCCATAGAAATTATATATAAATATACCTCTGATATGTATTTATAATATCCCATAAAAAACGATATTCATGATGATGACGGTCAAGCTCATGCATTTTGAATAAATGGAATTAGTATTAACAAAAGGGTTATAACAATGACCCAAAGATACATAACAGTTTTTTTTTCCATTTTTATATTATTTTTTTTATTAAAAAGTATGATAGGGTCATGACTATAGATAGAATGATTACTTGTACAATGCCTCCAAGTTGAATTTGTATTCACACATCTAAGTAGTTTACAAATTGTTCGAAGAAGTAGAACATAAGTACATTTAAGACAATAGAAGACAATCACAGAGTTATTATTCTTAAAGGTATGGTTACGATATTCAATATTTTTTTTATTATTGAATTTGTGATCCAGAATACCAATCATAGAAATCAATATATTACTATATGATCATTATATTCTGATATTATTTTTAGTCATGCCTCCGGTATGTATTTAGAGATGACATATAATAATAGTCAGTTGACTGCTATAGTGATTATAAAGTGTTTTATTGTTTTCATTTTGTCTTGTGGTGAGTTTATAATAAATTGTCTATATTTTTCAAGAACTTATTATTGGCTTATTAACAAGTTTTTTGCATTTTTGTCAGAAACTTGTCAAAAATATTCTATATCTGTCTGTTCTAACTGTCTATGAGTTCATCGAATGTGTCTTGTTTTTCTTGATTTAAGTAGGTGTGTATTGCGTTTCTAGTTGCTAATAGAGCTATAACTGCTGCTCTTTTTCTTTTATTGGAAACTTCAAGTCAGTGTTCATTTAGAAATTTATATCACCATGACAATATTTCTTCTAGGTGTTTGTCTATAACTAATTCGGCCAATAGACTTGCTGATGCCGTTGTTATTGTCGAACAATTACCATCAAAACTATAATTTTTTATTGTGTTATTGTCTATTTTCAAATAAACCGTTATATCGTCTCAACAAATAAAATTACCTTCATGTTGCTTGATTGTGAAATCTTGCATCTTAAAGTTATTTATCGGGTTTTTTGAATATTCTTGCATTAATATATTATTTTCTTCGCTCATGATTGTTTTAGCTTTAAATATTAATCTAGTCTATATCGTAGATATTCTATTAATCTTTTTATAGTTAGGACTAGTTTGTTTGAGAATTCTATAAATCATTTTATAGCAAGTATTTCTAACTGTTCTATGATATTTCAAGAATTTTTCATATGGATTAAAAATTTGTTTGAGTTTATTTCCAATACTATGTCGTAAGAGTCGTCTTCATTCTTTTCGAAGGTGGCTTTGATGTTATCTTCAGTTATAGTTCTTTTTCGTAGACTACTTGGTGTTAGGAGCAGTAATTGATTCATCACTTTTTCTGAAATAAAAAAAAACATCGTCGAGATACTATTAATTTTTTTTGCATAGAATACAATAGAAAAATCGCCCGAATTTTTGTGGAAAAAATGTCTTGATTTTTTTGTAAAAAGCATTAGAATTTTTTAGTTTATATTACTAATACTTATCTAGCTTATGTGAAAAAGTAATTTTGACATCATTGTTAAAAAGATGATGAAATACGAATGAAAGCTATGTATGATGTCGGACCTTAAAAAAATAGGTAAAAGGATACTGCTTGATGAGTACAGCGATACGAAGTTTTATAAAATTATTTATTTTCTGAAAAATAGATGATATATAGAAACAATTAAAAAAAATATCTTCTATATAAAAGATTCTGGTTCAACTTTTAATAAACAAGAAATATTAGATAATTATTATCGATTTGTTGTTCAGAAACACTGTAATGAGTTTTTGGTCTGAAGATGGTATGTTAGTGGGCTTAAGTCTCTCGAAATTTATTTAAAATCGTATGATGTGCCGGATGAATTGATTATAGTAAATCAAAACAAACAGTCTTCAGAGGTTTTACTGTATGATAAACAAGTTCTATTTAAGACGTACTCTACTGCACGCGAAAAAGATAATTTATTTAAGTTTTTCTATCAGTATACACAATCTCAGGATTTACAATGACAGAAAATTCAAGTTGCAAACTTGGAATTATCTATTTTGGAAAGTTTTTATAATCCATCTCTTATTTCTAGATGATATTTACAAGAACTAATTAAAAAAATAGTTAAAAAATATTGAGATCAGTTAGACTTGTGAGTGTTTGAGGCAATAATAAAAAAGGCCAAACATAATTCTAGTATGAATAGATTTTATAAATCGTTATTGATTATAGATCCTATTTTGGCTGAGAAAATAAGGCTTATTATCAAGAGATATGGTTATCTGATCTAGATATTTTGATAAAGAATATTATTCATATTATCGTGAATACAAGGAAAAATCGTTGGCTTTTGCTAAAGTATAATATAAATTCTGATTGACTATCTGCTCTTATGTATTCCAATAAAAATCTTACTATGCTATAATATATTAAGAATATACATGATATATATCAGGCTTTTTTTTCTTTTTTGAAATAAAATACAGATAGGGTGATAATAAATAATATTAATCATTCCATAAAAGATGAAATGAAATTAGTGTTTATTCTTAGGAGATTATCTATCTTTTCGTAAACATGGAATATATTTATCTTCTCTAGAAAATTTGAGAGATTGGTATGTATTAATATTTTGGTTGGGACTATTATTCAATATAATTCCTGATTTAAAAAATTACCTATTCTACCTAGTGCTATTCATATAGGCGTAATCGTTAATATGCAGTCAAATGTAAGTAGTAATTCTTTGTAGTTTATTTTATATACTTTTTTGAATATAAATAGAGATATACAAACTCATAGTATTCCTCATATAAATGACATTCATCATTTCCAAATTTCAAATATTTCTAGTGGATTGGATATATAATAAGATAGATCATAA
>JAYSML010000089.1:0-2239 GCA_043724745.1 bacterium | reverse complement strand
AATATTTTGCAAGTTTTTAACTAAATTTATAGATAGATTCTTGAAGTAAAAATTTGCTTGTAAGTTTTTAAATAGAATATTATATAAATTGAAACCTTGAGATAAGTGAAGATGAAAAAATTGGTATTTTAGATTATATTGCTATTTTTGGATAAATTTGTATTCTGTGTCTTGAATTTATTATGTAATTTATAGTTAATTTTGGAATATACTCCGGCTATGCAACAATATATAGATATTAAGAAGCAATATTCTGATTGTATATTGTTTTTTCGTATGTGAGATTTTTATGAAACTTTTTTTGAAGATGCTAGGATTTGTAGCAAGGTCTTGGATTTAGTTTTGACTAGCAAGAATAAAAATTCTGAAAATTCAATTCCTATGGCCGGTATTCCGTATCATAGTTCTGATAAATATATACCCAAACTTATTTCTAAATGATACAAAATCGCTATTGCAGAACAAACCAGCAGTCCTGTGCCATGAAAAATAGTGGAAAGGGAGGTTGTGTCTGTAATTACTCCATGAACATATATCCAAGAATCAAATAAAAATTTCACTAATGTGGCTGCAGTTTCGTATCTTGCGAATAAAGACTGATTTTTTTATCACTTGGCGTGGTGAGATTTCAGCGTGGGAGAATATTGGACCAAAAGTTTCAAGTCTATCGAGGATATGCAAAAATTTATCATGATAATCAAACCAGTAGAAATTATAGTTGATATGGATTTCCCTCAAAAAGATGAATTTATAGTGGTACTACAAAATATAATAAATAGCCTGATTTCTATTTTTGATTTGCCAGCAAATCCTGATAGATTTGTGATGAATATGACCAAGACTCAGACTTTGCAAAGTTTTGGTAAGGCTTTGGAAAATGGTAGATTGAATGCTTTTTCTATACTTTTGCATTATTTCACTCATACTCAGAAATGATGAATTTTTAATATTGTGAAAGTCGGATTACATAGCTTGGAAAATTGAGTATTGTTTGATGAGGTGACGATTAGAAATCTGGAAATATTCAACTCTAGTTATGAGCAAAGCGAAAAATATAGTCTGATTTGAATACTCGATAAAACAAAAACTGTATGATGATCTAGATTACTTAGATATATGTTGGCTAATCCAACAAAAGATTTGGAAGATTTAAATTGGAGATTGGATAATATCCAGTATTATTTCAAAGATTTGAGTCTGGCGAGAAATATAAATCATTCTCTCGGGCAAGTGATGGATATACCGAAGATGATAAGTAGTTTATTGTACAAAAAACTAACTCCTCTGACATTTTTGAAGCTTAGAAATACATTCCAAATATTGTTGGACTGAAATGTAATCGTAAATGAACTAACTAGGCTTGGTTTGGATTGAAACACATTGAAAGTGGTTCAGGATTATTTTTCTTTTTTGAAATGATTTTTGAAAGAAGAGGTAAATGAAGATATGGATTATATCTGTGATGGATATAATCAGGAGGTCGATGAACTGAGAAAAATAGCGTATCATAGCGATGATTTGTTGCTCAAATATCAACAAGAATTACTGAACCTGACTGGTGTAGGAAATGTGAAGATAAAATACATTTTGAATCAAGGATATTTCATAGAAGTGACCAATAAGGATATCCAGGGTTTCGAGAATAGATTGAATGAATTGAAAGATAACGATAGCGAGAAATTCGATCTGATGCGTAGAAATACATTGAAATGAGCTCAGAGATACACTTCTAAATATCTAGATAGCATACAATACAAGGCAATCGAAGCGAAAGACCAACTCAGAAAAATGGAATTTAAACTTTTGGGAGAATCTAGAGATGATTTGGCAAATATTTCTGTAGAAATGTCGAATTTTGCTGAAAAGGTTTCTCGATTGGATGTTTTGGTAGCTCAGGCTATTTTGGCTTATGAGAAAAAATATACGAGGCCAAGTCTATATAAATGATATGATACTAATATAAAATGATGAAGACATCCGGTGATAGAAGAATTTCTGCCTAGAGACCAACAATTTATTTCCAATGATTTGCATATGCAAAAAGATGGGAATATAGAAATTAATTCTGAAATTAGACAAAAAATAGAAACTAATCATGAAGATGCGGGATTTTTACATGTGGTGACTGGACCGAATATGTGAGGAAAATCCACATTTTTGCGTCAGAATGCTTTGATAGTTTTGATGGCTCATTGTGGATTATTTGTCCCTGTAGATGAATGTAGGATTTCATTAGTTG
>JAYSML010000088.1:0-3147 GCA_043724745.1 bacterium | reverse complement strand
CATGTTCAAACTTTATCTGCAGATTTTAAGTAATCGGAAATTGATGTTTCACAAGAAACTTGAGCAGTAGTTCATGATGATATGGCATTTCCAGAATTAGTAGAATTAGTTTTGTCGTCTGTTGTGGCTTTTTTGCATCCAGGTAATATTGTTGCTGTCATGGCTATAATAATCATTAATACATAAAACTTTTTCATGGTTTTGAGAAAAAATAAAAAATAAACTGACTTTGCCTATAGTATCAAAATCAGAAATCAATTCAATCTAAAATAATATTTAATGAAGATTATTTTGAAACTGCGGAATATAATCTATCTGGGGTTTTGTCTATCCTGCCATGTTGTCTAGTTGCATCTAGATCATCATTTAGGTTTTGGATTCTTTTTATATCTGCGGGTGAATCATGTAATTCTGTACAAAAAGTATTTACTATATTGTTTATAATTGAGAATGTTACATGTTTAGTCCTATTATTTGGAAGTTTATATAACGAATATCAAGCTATTTCTTGATTTATTATTTTTTTTCAATTAGTTTGCTCGTTCAAGGCTTTTTGTAATGCGTCTTTTGTGATATCTACTAATTTATCAGTTTGAAGATTATCTAACTTCAATAGTTGTAGAAATCATTTGCCAGCATTTACCACATCTTCTAAATCATCATATGTATGTGTTTCAAAAGACTTTCAGATTAATTGTATTACCTTATCTCCTGAACTATTTATAAGGTCTTTTTTCATATTTGAAATTAGTTATTAAAATTCGAATTTGTTTATATATATTTAATCAATAAAGTCAATCTATATTTATTTGGAATGGTATGTATTTATGATTTTTCAGTTTTCAATAAAAAAATCTACATGTTTTGTCGTTCAGTCTGGATTTCTATATAAAGAAAATCATTCTATTGTGGTATCTAATTGGATTTTGTCTCTATTTAATAGTTCTTGTAGAGTCTCAGTAGTTACAGACACTAGCTTATCTATTTCCAAATTATTAAATTTAAGGACGTCCATTAAATATTTTGAAAGATTTATTATATGAGATGACTCGGAGGATACACGGAGTCAGTCCTTTACATAGAAATCAATGAAGTCATATTTCTTCTTATTGATACTGTTCGACATTTGCTGCATGAATACGATCTATTAAATAGGATTAATTTTGTATTTTATCGTACTTATTTGAGATAAAAAAGTCAAGAATAGTATTTTTATAATATCTGGAAATAAATATGGGAATATGTAATATAATGAACGATAATTTAATTTTTATTGTTTTTGATGATTAGAGATTACATATTGCCGATAGTAATAAGTATTGTCGTTGCAATCATTGGAATAGTATTTTTCAGAAAGATTTGAATAATGGATAAGCCTGGTAATGATCTAAAAAATACTAGAAAACCGGTTCCTACAATTCAGTGAATTTTCGTATATATTTCATTTATAGCCATAGTATGGGTTATATATCCTGATTTTTTCCATCAAGCTATTTTCCAATGACTACTTCGGTGAAGTTTGCCAATAGTGATAGTACAAACGATAGATGAACTAAGGTATATAGATAAGATTAAATTTAATCTACCTCCTATAGCCAGATTATTTTCTCATGTTCTATGATGAATTTTAGCGGTTTACGTATGACATCTTGGTAATCAGGAAATATTAGTAAGCTGAATAAACTATATGATTCCACAGTGGATATTCGTAATATTTTTTGTGTGACGATCTATACTCTGTATAAATGCAATAAACCGATTTGACTGAATATATGCGCAAGCAAGTGGGGTTTCTAGCATATGATTTATTACTATCTTTTTATTGATAAACTTTGTTGTTTTCAAAGAATATCCATATCTCACTCAGGAAAATTATATTTTATTAACCTGAATTTCTAGGCTTGCGTTTATACTTTTTAGTATAAGTTTGGTTTCAACCTTCGTAGAATATAAACCACTAGCATTGGTCAGAGACGTTTGAATAATGTTTTATGGTTTTGCTTTGGCATACCTGTCTGTAATATGATGAGCCAAAATATGAACATTAATAGTTGCATTATCTTTAGTGATTTTCGATGCATTACGAGTAGGATTCTATAGAATATTTATAGTAAAAAAAAATCCTCTGAAATGAGATTATACACATCTACATCATAGATTAATCTGACTTGGACGAAATAGAAAAGAAGTAAGGGCTTTTGTATGGATTTGGTCTATAATAATGATGGTTTTGATATTGCTTCAATGAACAGACAGGATGAATAAGATCATAATTTTCGGTATGATGGCATCAGTTTTTTTTGGACTTAATATATACCTATTTTTGGTAAAAAAATTACCTTGTGGACTAAATTTACAAAAGAATAACTAAATAAATATTTTAAGTTTTAGGTGTTAAATTTTAAATATTTGGTTTGGAAATTATTGTTAATTTTTAGTTTTTAACTTTTAACTGATTTTATGTTTGTATACGTAGATAAACCTCGAGGAGTAACTAGTTTTGATATAGTCTATCAGATTAGAAAAAAGTTTGAAAAACAAAAAGTCTGACATAGTGGAACTTTGGATCCTTTTGCTACTGGGCTTATGATTTTGGCTGTAGGTAAAGATACGAAGAACCTACAGAAATTTATCTGACTAGATAAGGAATATATAGCTGAAATTGATTTCTCTAGAGATTCTGATACCCGAGATATGGAGTATCGAGATGTAATGATGGAACACGCAATTTGGAAGGAAGAAGAGGTGAAATGAATAATTATTGATTGAAAAAAAATAGAAAAACCTGATCAGAATAGATTAGTTGAAATTTTAAATAAACTTGTGCCGACATTTAATTTACCATTGCCAGCATTTTCTGCGAAGAAAGTAAAATGAAAAAGACTATATGAGCTTGCCAGAAAATGAGAGATTAGTGAAGAATTTAGGGAAATGAAAATATATGAATATGAAATATTAAAGTATGAATTTCCGCTTTTGCAGATTAGATTTAAAGTTGGATCCGGTACATATATTAGATCTATTGCATACCGGTTAGGAAAACAAATTTGAACTTGATGAATATTGGCATGACTAAAAAGAACCAATGTTTGAGATTATGATATGACAAAAATGAACCTGAATGAAAAGATAAAGTTTGAAAAAAGA
>JAYSML010000087.1:0-4533 GCA_043724745.1 bacterium | reverse complement strand
TGGTAAAGACAAATAATATATACTCAAAATTGGTATAAAATTTCTTCTACCAGTAAAAAGAACAATAAAATATTTCCAAATATTGGATTCTAATCCCTTTAATTTATTCAAAAACATAACATTAAAATTTTTGTAAAATATATTTCTATAAATAAACACTACGTAAAAGATTAATCAAACTCGAATTTTAATCTATCGTTTCTTATTTAATTTTTCTTAAATGTCCAAGTAAATCCTTTGGATCATCGACAATTACATTTGGATTTAGACTTTCAAGGATGCTTCTTGTATTAAACCCCCAACTAACAGACACGATAGGAATCCCTACCTTTTGAGATGCTTCGATATCGCGTGTTTCATCGCCAACATACACAGCATCATCATTGTTTAAATTATTTCTCTTCATTAATCTTTTTATTACTCTATCTTTCCCAAAAAGGTTTCTCCCAGAATGTATAAAATCAAAAATATTATCAAGTCAATTTATATCTAGGAAACTTTTTACATTACTTTTTGTATTTGATGTCATGATACCTAGATGAAATCAGGCGTCTTTTATCTCTTTTATCGCCTGTACTATACCATTGATCGGCTTAAGTTCTATAATTCTTTTTTTTAATTCTCTTCTCAAACGGAATAATAGAAATGGTAATTTTATCATACTCACTCAATACTCATCTAGAACCTGTTGCGGCCTCATAGTTTGAAGCTTTTTTACTTCTGATTTACCTACGACATTACAATCGAATTCATGTGCAATATTATTGTATAGGTCTACTCACAAATCTAGAGTATCAGCTATCGTCCCATCAAAATCAAAGATTATGGTTTTTTTATTCATACACACTAAATTATAATGGTAAATAATAATCTATCATTAATTAACTAATTTATATACCTATTCCTAACCAAAAATCCAATAAGAAAACAACTTATTTCTTCATAATTCTAACAAAAGAATAATATTTATTCGAACTCAAAATTTTCAAATTCAAATCTAATTCATCACATAATTTAGCCAGGTATTTTTTATTGAAGTTTATCCATTTAAATGTCTCTCCTACTATTCATCTATATATTGGAGTGATTTCTGTTTGCAAGTAATCTTCATCTTTGGCTCTACCAGAAAGAATAATCAAAATCTGACCATTTAGTTTCAAAAGTTTTATTATCTTCTTTAGTAATTCCTTGGTTCACTCTAAACTTTCTCAGATTCATAAGTTATTCTTAAACATAGTAATTGTATCAAATTTTTTATCCTCTTTCAATGTAAATATATCTCATACAATGCAATTTTTTCTTCCCATCTCTTTCGCTACCTCAATAATTTTGGGTGAAATATCTATTCAGAGTACCTTTCACATTTTATCCAATTTCGGTATATAGTTGCCAGTGCCACATCCTACATCCAAGATATCACCATGACACATAGAAATCATTCTATTTTCAATATTCGATAGCCTATCTACAGATCTAAACCATCTAGATATATCTTCTTTGTATTGATTTCCTTTAATCTCAAACACGAAAGGAAAAACTTCACCATGATAGTAGTCATGTAATGCTTCTCAGATTAGGTCCATAGACTTTTTCATTAGTATTAGGCACATCTAAATAACTCTAATCATATACCTATTTCTATCAGGAATCCAACAGAAAATCATTCGGTATAAATTAAAACTTCCACTTGAAATTATGTCAAATAAAACTAAGCTCAAGCCAATATTTTAACACTTATTTCTTGGTGCGATGAATTTACATATTTCAAATGTAGTGGTCATCTAATCAAGGAGGTTCTCCCTCAGGATTCTCCTTCTATGTTTTTCCGTAGAGGGAGTTTTTGTTCGACCACCAATTTCTATAAAACGAAATTGGATGCGAGAACAATACCGCAAGGCGGTATTCTAATTCATATCAGATTATTTATTTTTTCCTACATATCATGGCAGATAAATACAATGCAATCGAATCAGAAAAAAAATGGCAAAAGTACCGAGACGAAAATCAGACTTATAAATTTAGTGAAGATGTCTCTTTGCCAGTTTATTCTATAGATACGCCGCCTCCTACAGTTTCATGAAAAATTCATATAGGACACATATTTTCCTACTCTCAAACTGAGGTGATCGCTAGATACAAGAGAATGCTAGGGTACAATGTTTTCTATCCAATGTGATACGATAATAACTGAATCCCTACCGAACAACTTGTAGAGAAAGAATTAGGAATAAACATAAAAGATGTAGAACGCAAAGACTTCATTGCAACATGTTTGGATGTAGTAGAAAAATATAAATCCTTATACGAAAATCTTCGAAGATCACTTTGAATTTCAGTAGATCGAAATAGAACTTATACCACGATCTCTCCAGAGGTTCAAAAAATATCACAAAGTACTTTCGTGAAATTATACAAAGAATGAAATATCGTTTGTAAAGAATTTCCAGCTCTTCGATGTACCAAGATGCAAACAACGGTTGCTCAAGCAGAAACAGAGGAGCAAGAATTCGATGAGTTTTTCAATTACCTAAACTTCACATTAGAGGATGGAGAAAAACTCGTAATTGCAACCACTAGACCTGAACTTCTTCCAGCTTGTTTGGCTGTTTTTGTACATCCAGATGACGAGAGATTTTCTAAATATGTTTGAAAGCAAATTACAACTCCTATATGAGTTACTGTTCCGCTGCTTACAGATGATAAAGTAAAAATGGATAAATGAACCTGAGTAGTAATGTGTTGTAGTTACTGAGATGAAGTGGATGTTTACCGGATCAAGAAATACAATCTCTGAGAAAAAATAGTAATAGACAGATATGGTAGAATGCTAAATTCATGAGTTGCAGAAATTGATTGAATGAAAGTATCCGAAGCCAGAGAAAAAATTATGGAAATTTTTCAATCCAAATGAGATATTGTAGTAAAAAGAGATCCAATAGTTCAGTCTAAACAAATTTCCGAAAGATGAAAGGTCCCAGTTGAGATATTGCCAATCAAACAATGGTTTGTAAATTTATTAGATAAAAAAGAAATTCTCTTACAGCAGAATGATAAAATGAATCGATATCCTTGATTTATGAAAAAAAGATCAACTGATTGGGTAGAAAATTTACAATGGGATCGAAATATTTCTAGACTTAGGAAATTTTGAATTCCTATCCCAGTTCGATACGATGCAGAATGAAGTGTTATATTGCCTTCAGAATCTCAATTATCCAAATGAATGATAGATCCTAGTACTGATTTGCCAGACTGATATACTGCAGATCAAATTACTCCAGAAAATCTAGTTCTAGATACTTGGTTTACATCATGACTTTCTCCACTTATTAATCAAACTTTTCTAGCTAGAGATGGATACAAACAAAATATTTTGCCAATGAGTCTTAGGCCTCAGGCCCACGATATCATACGCACACGGCTTTTGTATACTACGCTCCATTCATATATGAGAGATGGAGATATAGCATTTAATGATGTTATGATTTCAGGTTTTCTTCTAGCTACTAAATGAGAAAAATTTAGTAAATCAAAATGAAATGCAAAATTTGACCCCGAAACATTAATTTCCACTCGATGAGCAGATGCTATTAGATATTCAGCATTAGGATTGCAGCTTGGTAAAGATACATACTTTGATGAAAACGAACTCAAAAACTGACAAAAATTAGTGACCAAACTCCGAAATGCTTTCCAATTTGTAAAAATGCAATTGGCAGACGCAAATACTGAAACCCTCACCAATTTAAATGTTGAATTACTTCCTACAGACAAATGGATTCTTACTAGACTTAGTGAAACTATTACTACTATGAGAACATATCTAGATAAATATGAATTCTGATTGGCAAAATTACATTTTGAAGATTTTTTCTGGAAAGATTTTTGTGATAATTATCTAGAGATGGTAAAGGTAAGACTTTACAAGCCAGAATTATTCGAAAACTGAGAACAGAAGAAAAAAGCAGCTCAGTGGACCTTATACCAAGTTTATTATGCTATTATTAGGCTTATAGCGCCATATATGCCACACGTAGTAGAGGAGATATATCATGATTATTTCAAACAGTTCGAACAAATTGAATCTGTAAATCTAGCAAAATACCCTGAATCTACTCAATATCAACCGTCTGATAATCCAGAAAAGCTAAAAGCTGACTATGAAATATTTTTAAACATCGTAGAAAATGTAAGGAAGTATAAATCAGAGAAACAGATTTCCATGGGTTCTGATATCACATTACTAACCATCAAGACTACTCAATCAGATTCACAAATTATCCAAAAATATATAGATGATCTTATCTGAGTAACAAAAGCAAAAGAAATAAAATTCATCGAATCATCAGATTTTGGAGTTGAAATTACTCTCTAATACTCTATGATGAACCAAATTATATTTGAATATTAAAATTCCCTTATGTATAATTTATACCAATCTCAAGTTTGGAAAGATATTCAAACTCAAGTATATCATAGGCCTACCTTTACTATAAATTTATTTGGTAAAGAGCACTTTGGTGTAATCAAAAG
>JAYSML010000086.1:0-10409 GCA_043724745.1 bacterium | reverse complement strand
TTCATCCATATTTTCTATAGACAATGGCAGGTGTTTATACTGATCGAAAAATGACCAATCCACGACTCTGTCTGGATGGAAAACTATATTTTTTATTGGCAATTCGGAGCAAAGTTTTTCTAGATATTTCAAAATTTGGTGTGACTGCTCATCGTTCTGATACTCATACATTGGTGCATGTATAGAACAATAAGTGAAATTATCTTCTATTATTTTCCTAGATATAGCACAATTGAGATGCTCTTTTTTGTATATATTTATCTCTATAGCTGAGATATCTTTTCAAATAAATTTTTTCAAAATTTCTTCATCAGTATTTCTTTCATTTGAAATTCTATGAAAATCTCAAGTAGATCATCAGATGATAAGTTTATCTGTCATTGTACTGTTTAGCAATTAATCTAAATATTCTGATGGAAATGGAGCTTTACAAATTTGTCTTTGTTTTTGTTTTATTTCATCAAATTTTGCTGAAGTTATATCCAAAAAATGTTCGTTTGATATTGTGGTAACCAATCATTTAGCTGACATATCTCTGATTGTTTGTTGACCACCTCAAATTATTTTTCTTGTGTGATTGAAGTCTGAGTTTAGGTTATCGATAGGCATTTAGGCGTTCAATTAAAAGATAAACTATAAATTTATTTCGCAGGTTTCTACATTAAATTCACTACTAAGTTTACTTTGATCATCTTGTCATATAATGCCGCCTACTATCTTGTAGTTTTCTATTCTTTTTACTATGATTTTATTATCTTTTATCCCTGCAAAATATCGTTTACCTTTGGATAGATCGTCAGTTTTATTATTTCATGGATTATAAACTTTGTCATTTATAATATATACAAGTTTTTTAGAATCGTTGGATGTCCTATATCATGCTACAAAATAGTTTTTCCCATCTGTTCGACCTCAATAGTCTACCATATCTGAAATATCTTTGTTGGTATTACAACTATAATCTGAACATGATATGACTTGAACACTTGGTTCTGGCTCTGAGTTAAAGGTTTGAGAGGCTGAAGACGCTATTTCATCTACAAATCATTTTCAAATAACTTTTTGGATAACAGCATATCATCATGTACCAAAATCTCAAGTTAGTGCATCTGGAGAAGAGATCAATCGATTTGATTCTGGATTGAAATAAAATTCATAATAATCACTATCTTTCGCTTTTATTTTACAAACTGTGGAGTCATGAGGATCTCATCATTGATCATAAGCCAATATTTGATTATTAATTATTTTATATTGATAGATCAATCATCAGCCTCAAGCAGCATCTACTCATTTGGAATTTTTTGTTGTACAGTTTTTGACTAAATTATCCATATCTAACATCTGGATATCGACTAATTTTTCTGGTATACAATCTGGTGTATTGTCTATAAGTTCTTGTGTTGTTCATCAGGACAAATAGTAACTTCAAACATCAGGGGAAATTTCTTTTTTTTGATCAATTTTTCCGCATCATGAAAGAATCACGATAGAAAATAGAAATGCGATAAGTGATAGTTTTTTCATGGATTTGTTATTTTAAAAAATAAAGACAAACTAAAATTCACTAGTTTTTGGCGCTCTTGGGAAAGGAATTACATCACGAATATTTTCCATACCTGTGATATACATCATAAGCCTCTCGAATCCTACTCAGAATCCTGCATGAGGAACTGTTCAATATTTGCGAAGTTCTAGATATCGTCGATAGTCTTCTAGTTTCATTCACATATCTTTTATTTTTTTCTCTAATACATCCAATCTTTCTTCTCTCTGAGATCATCAGATAATTTCTCATACTCCAGGAGCTAGCAAATCTGCTGCAGCCACAGTTTTTCAGTCATCATTTAATCTCATATAGAATGCTTTGATTTCTTTGGGATAATCAGTCAAGAAAACTGGTCCTTTGTAAACTTCTTCTGCTAGATATCTTTCATGTTCTGTCTGAAGATCAATTCATCGTTCTACTGGATATTCGAATTTTTTATCTGCTTTTTTAAGTATTTCTACTGCTTCTGTATAAGTTACTCTTGCAAATTTAGCTGTTGTGAATTTGATAAGTCTGTCTTTCACTTCTGGATTGATAAATTGCGTGAAGAAATCTAATTCAGCTTCTGCATTTTCTAGGATATATTTGAATACGTATTTCAATAAATTTTCTCATAAATCCATATCGTCTTGTAGATTTGCAAAAGCGATTTCTGGTTCGATCATTCGGAATTCTGAAAGATGTTTACTTGTGTTGCTATTTTCGGCTCTAAATGTTGGTCAGAATGTATAAACTTTGCTGAAAGCTGTAGCGAATGTTTCAGCATTGAGCTGGCCACTTACAGTCAGGTTGGATTCTTTTCAGAAGAAATCTTTGGAATAATCTATTTTTCCATCTTCAGTTTTTGGTGGATTTAGCATATCGAGAGTGGAAACCCTAAACATTTCTCCTGCTCATTCTGCATCACTACCTGTGATGAGTGGTGTATGTACGTATAGAAATCCTTGTTCATTGAAAAATTTATGGATAGCAAAAGCCAGCAAACTTCTAACCCTAAAAACTGCTGAAAAAGTATTTGATCTAGGTCTGAGATGTGCGATTTCCCTGAGATATTCGAAGCTATGTCTTTTTTTCTGCAAAGGAAAATCTGGAGTTGAATTACCGACTATGATTACATTTGTAGCTTTGAGCTCGAAAGGTTGTTTTGCTCATTGAGAAGCGACCAAAATTCATTCGATAGTTAGTGAACTACCAACGTTTAGTTTGCAGATTTCGTCAAAATTTGCTAAAGTATTTTCGAAAACTACTTGAATATTTTTTAGATAAGATCCATCATTAAGCTCGATAAATCAGAATGTCTTGCTGTCTCTAATTGTTCTAACTCGTCAATTTATAGACAAATTATTATTCATCAAAGATTCGTAAGTTTTGTAAATCTGTGCGACCGTTGTTTTCTCCATCTGTCTATAAGTAAAATAATAAAAAGCTTTATCAAAATACAGATTTGATTTGTTTTTTCAACGAAAAGTGGGTATATAATTGTTTTTTTTAATATAGGAAACATATGTAATTCTGAAATTTGTAATCGACAAGAATTATTTATGAAAAATTTATTTTTGTTTTTGAGGTTTATCTTTGGATTGATTCTCCAAAACTATAGCTAGTTCTTCTGATACTTCTTCCTCATGTTTATCTCTACGTGGTGTACCAACTGGACCAATTACGAAATTTTTTACTTCATCTAAAGTATAGACTCTTCATTCTCATTCTCTAGATCCTGACATGGTTTTTTTCTTAAGATTATAAAGATAACTTATAATGTTTATTTTGTGAATTTGGTATTATGAGGTTTTTATTTTTATTAATCACGTTTGTGTAAGATAATCATATTAAATTAGTTTTCAATGAAAGATATATTTGCTTTATTTTGGATTTTATTTTATTAGACTGTGGTGGTGTTAGTTTTATATTGTGATTTGTTTCAAATGAAAAAAATATTATTTGGATTCAGTTTATTGTCTTTATTGGTTTTATTTGGTTGCCAAAGCAAAAAGAATCCAGCACTTTGTCCTGTAAATTGAACAGGATATTCTTGTAGTACCGAAACTGGAGAAGTGAGTTTAAATGATATAGAAAATCAAGTTTTGAAAGCATTGAAAGAAAAGGATATGGTGAAGTTGACTGAATTTGTATGAGATAAATGACTACGCTTAAGTCCATATAGTAATGTAAATACTGGTATAGATATAGTTTTAAGTAAGAGTGAAATAATCTGAATGCGAAGTGGAGGAGAAACACAAGAATGGGGAAGTCAGGATGGGTCTGGAGCACCGATATTACTTAGTATGCCAGCATATCGAGACAAATATGTATATGATAAGGATTTTGCGAAAGCTCCTGAAAGATTGGTAGACCAAAAAACACAAAGATGAAATACAATAAGTAATGCCTGGGATATTTATAGTGGAGCAACTGTGATAGAATATTATTTTTCTGGATTTGATAATAAATATGAATGAATGGATCGAGAAAGTTTAACATTGGTTTTTGATAAAGAAAATGGAGAATGGAAATTAATAGGAATTATTCATGGGCAACGAACAATATAGTTAAATAATTTATAAACTTATAAAGTCTAAGTTTTTGGAGAAAATTAGAATTGCAGGTGAAATAAAAATTACTATGTAGATGGATGTTTTTATATTTTCTAATAATCTATGTTTAACTTTTTTTCTAAACTTTCATGAGAGAAGAAATATACTCTAGTGATATCTGGTGGATGAAGCAGATGATTTTACGCTTTGGGAATTTTGAAGTGACTAGAAGAATTGGGACTAGATAAAAATATCGAAGCCATATACTGAGTGAGTGCCTGAGCAATAGTAGCCAGCTACCGAGCTGCTGGTTATAGTGCTGGATATATTTTTGATTCGTTTTTGGATTTTGGGATGACATCTAGTATAAATCTATTGCCGAAAAAAAGTTTATTTAAGCACGATAAACTGATAGAAAAATTTGAATTGGATTTACCAGATACCTTTGAAAAACTTTATAAAAAAGTTTATATAGGATGTACAGATATCAAAACGTCTGAATATATTCTTTTCGAAAAGTGAAATCTAAGCAAACCACTGCTTGGTAGCATGAGTATACCGTGAGTATTTTGTCATGTAGAGTACGATAAATATTCTCTAGCTGATGGATGATTGGTAAATAATTTTCCTGTAGATATGGCGAAAAAACAATATCCAAAAAATCAAATAATCTGAGTTTTTCTCAATTATTTCAATACCAATCAAGAAGTAAAATCTTTTTATGGTAGCCTAAATATTGCATTTGAAATATTATTGAGGTCCCAGGCTTTGAAAAACCTCAAATTGGTAGATCATTTATTTTATAGAAAACTAGATATATGAGTATTGGAGATGAACAAAAAGAAAATGAGGACATTGTTTGATCAATGATATGGTGATTGTATAGAACATTTTAAGAAATAAAATATATGATGGCAAAAAAATATTATGTGGTGCGAGAGGGCAAAAAAACTTGAATTTTTGATTCACGAGATGAATGTCAAAAATATGTTTTGTGATTTGCTGGAGCTAAATATAAATCATTTTCTTCTCAGGAGGAAGCCAGGCAAGCACTAGAAGGTGGTCCAGAAGAGTTTTACAACAAAAAACAATGGCACGAAAAAGATATTCCATTTGAAAAAAATAGTATAGCGGTAGATGCTGCGTGTAGTGGCAATCCATGAGAGACCGAGTATAAATGAATAGATCTACAGAGCGGTAAGATGATTTTTCATAAGAAATTTGATTTAGGAACGAATAATATAGGTGAATTTCTAGCTATAGTGCACTGATTGGTGTATTTGAATGAAAACGGACTAGATATGAATATTTACTCTGATTCGAAGCGAGCTATTAAGTGGATTTGAGATGGTAAATGTAAAACTCATTTGAAAAAAGATAAAAATTCTGAATCAATTTTCTTGATAATTAAGAGAGCTGAAGAATGGTTGAAAAACAATAAGTGGAAAAATAAAATCCTGAAACGAGATACAGCAAATCGATGAGAAATTCCAGCAGATTTTGGAAGGAAATAAAAATCTTGTAATCTTATATTTATTATATAGTAAATTAGCATATTTTATTTTTTATACTAAATCTATGAAAAAACTAATTATTGCTTTGTGCGGAATAGTTTTATTTGGTAGTATAGGTGTTTATGCGGCCGTGGAAATTGGAAGTGCGGATAAAATACTTACGGCTAAAATAGTTAATAGTTTCCAAAAAACATATCAGAACCTAGAGGCAAGATGAGTAAATTGTGATAACTATGTTTCCGTGATAGAGAAATTTCAGAAAAGAATAAAACTAACTCTAATAAAAAACAAAGTGGAAAGAACAAAGATTATCAAAGAATATTCGAAAAAACAGATTACAAATTATGTAGAGTGAATACTTGCTTGCAATCAAGAGGAAGATGTAACTATAGAAGACGAAGGGGGTTCTATATCATGTCGATGAGAAGGACAAGAAAGAAAAACTACTTTGTCTGAATGAGAAACTCAAAAGGAATGCTGTGACTGACTAAATGTATTCAGTTTCACACATAAATCTTATGGAATATGTTATGATCCCCAAAAGTGAGAACCTAAATGTGTTGTAGATGGCAACAAGATAAAATGACGATATTATAAAAACGGAAATTTATTGCGAAAAGACGAAGAATGTATGTATGCTAAAAAAGTTAATACAAATTCAATCGATCGAACTATTTCAGACTGGGAAAAGGTTCCTGCTAAATTAGCATATTTATACGTAACGAAGGAATATAGTAATGTTTCATTAGACGTGCTGGATTTGAATCCTAATTTTGTTCCTTGAGTTAATGATTATTTTATTAATGAAAACTCTAAGACTAGAGAAGCAGTAATAATTAATAAAACAAAGTTTTATAAATGTTGATCTAAAAGCACCGCATTATGATCCGTATTGGTGAATGATAAAGACAAAAAATTGACTGATTGAAATGTTGGTTGAATTTATTACTTCGATATAGAAAATGGTATTGTAAAAACAATATACGAAAGCTGTCTACCATAAATGATAGATTTAAAATTAGAAAGAAGGTGGATATATGTCCATCTTTTTTTTAGTTAGCATATGCATCTACGATGCCAGTAAAAAGAGATGTATTGTTTTTTTCTTTATTATAATTTATAAGTGCATATCAGCCAATTTTAGTAGGCTCACTGAAATATTGGTCAAATAGAAAGTTTCATAAACTATAAATTATTGTTTTGCCTGAATAATATCATACATCCTGAACTACATGTGGATGAGTTCATATGATGGTATCTGCACCACAATCTATGAGATACTGCGATATAGATTCTTGAGTTAGACTGTGGATTTTGGCATACTCTACTCATCGATGGACTGAAACAAAATTTGTATATCAGGCTTTCTTATATTCTTGTAGAGAGTCGCAATATTTTTTACTAAGGAAATGATTGATAGTATAATCGTAACCATGTCGTGCAAAAAGAATTCAGTTTTTCTCTCATGTATAAATATAATTTTTTTCAAAATATTTTCATTGCCTCACATATCAAAAATATTTGATTCAATATTGATCTAATAATTTGACTGTCTCTAGGTGAGACTTGATTCAGCCATCCAACACATGATTATTGGCCAAATTTACCATATTAAATCAAAGTTTCTTGACCATAGGAATGATATCTACGTAAGAACAAAAAGCTATGGATTTACCAGTATTTGGACAGGTTTTTCTTTTTAGAGGTCTTTTTCCCTCCTCTCTTTTTATAATGTATTTTCATATAGGAGTTTCGAGATTGAAGCCCACAAAATCAAAATTTTTCGCCAGTCTATAAAAGTTTGTATCAATAGAAAAAAATCTGACTGGTTTTTTGAATCGATATAAGAAATGATGCCGTAAATTGTTTTCTCAAGAGAGCTTCATATAAACTCATCTATCATACATTAGATCTCAGAAGAACATAATATTTAGCTGTCAGGCTTTTGATTTGAGTTTATTAGACTCCGTATCTTCAGTTAATAGGCCAGAGTATGATTCTCATGTAGATAGAGAATATCAATTAATCTGATTGTAATCTGGAATATAATCTTTGGAGGAGAAAACGAAAAAGATGACCAAACAGATCAATAGCGAGAAAGCCGTCAGAATTATTATTTTCTTTGTAATTAATTTCATATTGATATTATTTTAATCATAATTTTAAATTTGTCTCTTTTCAGACGTTTTCTACGCTATCATCAGCATTGATAGTTATTAGCCTACCTTGTTTCTCAAAATAATCTAGGACCGGAATAGTATTTTGTTCGAAGAGTTCTATTCTTCTTTTCATTACTTCTAGAGTATCATCTGGGCGAGATTCAATTTGGGCTCTTTTTACCATTCTTGCAAGAGATTTTTCTTTGCTAAGTTTATAATTGATGACTATAAAATCTCTGAATGATAATTCCATTTTTTTAACAAAAAACTCTGCTTGTTCGATCGCTCTGGGAAATCAGTCTATAAGAAGGAAAGTTTTTTGTTGTTCTGCTATCCTTATGGCAATATCTATAAGATCATATGTAATGAAATGCTCTATCATATCACCATGATTCATTGTTTCTTTTAGATGATTTCATATGAAGTTACTATTGGAATGAAATGATCTGAGAATTTCTCACATTTCGAAATATCTATGGTTTGGTAAAGATTTAATTAATAAATCTGCCTGTGTTCATTTACCACATCATTGGATACCCAATAGAATAATGTCTTTATTCATTTTTTTGAAAATAAAAAAAATAAATCTGACCTTTAGGATCAGACTTTATATAATGATTAGATTTGGAATTTCAAATTCTTTAACTAATGGTATGGTTGACTGAAAAAGTTTTTACGCCTTGACATTAATTATATTATAATTATAAAACATGTTAAATAATAAATTACTTTATATATAATAAAGTCGTATCTCTATGAACTTAAGTAATGGTCTAACAGAGAATAATTTGGATAATCTAACGGAGCCTAACAAAAAAATATTGGAAAAAATAGTTGAACATTTTTCTGAAATTAAAAAAGTCATGCGAGATAATGATAAATTAGAGTCAGAATTATGGAGAAGAAGTACTTCTGATGTAATTGAGTCTGGAGAGACTTTTTATATGAGATGTTGTGCCGACTACACGCTGACATTTTTGGACAAACTCAAAAGGACTTTTATCGATACAGATGATATATTTTTGGGAATAGAGAAGCTAAAATTAAAAACCAACTGAAATGAGGATATTCATTTGTATGTAGAAATAAAAAATAATTGAAAAACACAGATTATTGATTTTGCTAGAAACAACTTAGTGTATTTATATTCTTGAAATTATAAAAACATACGTCCTGATGTAATAGAGACGCTCTCAACAAGAGCTATTCCTTCTTCATTTTTTGATAACAGTGATTCTATTGTTTCTATAGCCAAAAGACTTTGAGAAGGAGAAAATATAGAAAAATTTTTAAATAATTTAGAGCAGTTAAAAAGCCATAATACGCCATTATGATTTCAGGATTTTGAAAGAAGAATGAATAGTAAAATAAAAGTTAATGTGGAATGAGATTGGCATGAAATGGCTGTAAACAAAAAAAATAAAAGTGTCTCTAGCTGATTATATTCAGTACTATCTACATAAATATAGGTTTAATTTTCTGAGAATATTTAATTTGACCTTCGTGCTAGGTATTAATGTTTTATATTTATATATAAATCAATGCATCTAGAGTTTAGTAATAGACAACCAGAAGTTAAGGACCATGTAACATCTTTGAGTGAAAAATTTAATAATTTTGCAGCAAAAATATATTTAGCACTTTTTCCAAATGAAAAATCGATAGAAGATGTAATGCAGGATATTAAAAGTCTTGTATGAAAATTAGATAGGAATAGATTAGATAAAGGAACCTATGATGAAATTAGCCTTGGTATGAAAAATACCATGAAAAGATATATTAGATATATAGATACTAATATTTGGGAATGAGGAAATACTACAAGTAATTCTGTAGAAATCAGACATCTACTTAGCAAATTTGATACTACCATTGGACGTCTAATACGCTTATCTCAAGATGATTATAAACAAAAAAAAGAGACAAAAAAATTTTTGAATAATATTTATGATGAGATAGCAGCAAATAAATTAAGAATTGTATAAGTATATTTTTATTTGTGATGCTAATAAATTTAAAAAGTCTGAATTAGTGATGTAATGGTCCGATTCAGATTTTTTTATTTAATACAAAATATAGATAAAAAAATTCAGTCCATAATTGTCTATATAAATCGATGATATTTGAGTGTTTATAAAAGATCAGTACTAGACTATGATTTATAGACATAAATACAACAATTTTCACACCAATTTTCGGCTTGACATTAGTTTATATAAGGATACGCTAATCGTAATAGTCTATGTGTCGAGATCATAAAAATATCCTATATAGGAGAACGATACTGACTGTTAGATGAACGAAAGATTCCATTTATTTTTTAAAATAAATTTCTATGACTAGCAAAAAACTTCTAAAAAAGGCCTTTAGTCGAATGTCAGTTTTTTTAATTTTATTTAGTCAGTCGCCAATTGCATGGTTATCGTCAAATGTAACGAGTGCTGCATGAACAACATGGATTGTGAAAGATACTTGTTTAGCAGAAGAAACAAACTGTACAATGACTATACAAGCTGCTGTTGATGCTGCTAGTGATGGTGATACTATTGATATCGCTGCTGGTACTTATGGCTTATCTACTCAACTAAATATCAACAAACCTATTAATCTTGTTGGTAATGGTGATGTAACTTTAAAAGCCTTAGCTGGCTTC
>JAYSML010000085.1:0-9604 GCA_043724745.1 bacterium | reverse complement strand
ATCTTTGATGAGAAAAAATTTGAAAAATCAATATAGAAGTTAAATAAAGTTTTCTAGAAAAAAAGAAATATACTAAAAATCCCACTAAGTTGTGGGATTTTTATAAATAAATGAGCGTTGGTGTTATTCGTTTTCTTGGATGCCTTCAATATTTGCGGCGATTGAATCTGCATCAACAGCTGCCTCTACGGCGATTAGAGAATCATCATCAAGAACCTTCTTTCACATTCTCATTTCCTTAATTTTATTTTGAATATCTTTTTCTAGATTCCTTCTCATCTTCTCATCAGTACCCAATAGTTGAGATAATTTATCTTTTCATTGGATTTTCTGACTTCATACGGTATAGAAAGCTCACGATCTGCTAATTAATTTGAGAATATCGGCAGCCTCTATAATATCCATTGTTTTTTCGTATCACATAGTCCATTTCACTGGGAGTTCTGCAGTTTTGAATGGAGCTGCTATTTTATTCTTAGCTACTTTTATCTTAGCAAAATATCATATTTGATCTTTCTCTTGCATGATTTTTTCTCACTTTCTAATTTCTATTCTTTGTGAGGCGAAAAACTTAAGAGCATTTCATCCAGGAGTAGTCTCTGGATTTCAGAACATAACTCATATTTTCATACGAATCTGGTTGATAAATATGCATGTTGTACCAGTCTTGGCTAGTATAGATGATAATTTTCTAAGTCATTGAGACATCATTCTAGCCTGCAATCACATGTAAGAGTCTCACATGTCGCCTTCTACTTCAGCCCTAGGAACCAATGCTGCTACAGAATCAATAACAATCAATCTGATTGCTCAGGATTTTGCCAATTCCTCTGCAATTTGTAATGCCTGTTCTCAGAAATCTGGCTGAGAAAGCAAAAGATTATCTACATCTACTCAGAGTTTTTTTGCATATTGAGGGTCAAGTGCATGTTCTGCATCTATAAATGCAGCCATCTCTCATTTTTTCTGGACCTCCGCTATAGCATGGAGTGCAATTGTTGTCTTTCATGAAGATTCTGGCCCATAGATCTCTACAACTCTTCATTCAGGATATCATCATCATAGGATAAGGTCAAGTACATATGAACCACTGTGAAATGTACTTACAAGTCATACATTGGAATTGTCTCCCATCCTCATAATCGCTCACTTTCAAAATTGTTTCTCAATGTTTTTGAAAGCTTCTTGTAATTCTTGATTTTTTGCTGCCATAATAATATGTAATTAAGGTTATAAAACTTTATTCCGTGATGGACTACATCAACGCGCTTAGTATTATCAATATTTTTTAGAAAATCAAGACTTTTTTTGTAGCATCATAACTGGGCTTTGTATTTCTGTCAAAAATGTTATTGATTTAGTCAAAAATGATTTGACATCGTCAAAGAGAAAACTATACATTAATCGAGACAGTCCAGGTTTTTATATTTTTATTTATAATTATGCTTAAAAGAGATTCTTTGGATGATGTACAAAAGGCCCTAATCCACTTTTTCAAGAAGAATACATATCAAGAAAATATAACTTTGAGAGAAATCGCTAGTGCTATATGAATTAGTCATCCTCAAACGGTTTTAAATAAATTAAATCAATTGGTATTGAAATGATATTTCACAAAAGAGTGATCTGGATATAGATTGATAAGGGAAGAAATGGAGAATCAATGGAATGATATTATCCAATTACCAATTTATGGATTCGCACAATGTGGAAATAAATGAAAACGTGTAATAGATGAATATTCACAAGAAAAAATACCAGTGACAATGTGAATGCTAGGGATGAAGGACATAAGTAATTGTTTTTTTGTGAGAGCTAAATGAAATAGTATGGAACCAAAAATACAAGACTGAGACTTAGTTTTGGTCAAACAACAAGATGCATATGACCCAAACGACTATGTATTTGTGGTACATAATAACTTACCAAAACTTAAAAAAATATTAAGAAAAGAAGATAAGTTATACCTAGAATCAATAAATAGATTTTTTGATAATATAGAAATCAGCAAATATGATGAAACTGAAATAGTTGGAGTAGTTAGAAAGATTATAAAAAACATGTAAGAGTCTGTATTTATGCAGCAATATTTTCTTGAAAATCTTTATCTAAACCCTGAGCCATAGCTAGACGCTCCCCTGCATCAGGTAATGTTTTGTGATCAAAATGTCGATCCTCATTAGATAATGGATAAAAATTATATTTATCTGCTAATTTTTTTATTCATGTAATTCATCAAATTTCTTTCGAATACCTATCTCATCAATCGATATCTATAGAAAGTCATAGATTATGTCAACTTTCTCATGGTTTGGCTGCCTGATCTCATTTCTCTTTTTTCAATTCTTCTTGGTGGGCTATGGTTCTGTATGCACTACTTAGAGTCAATGATTTTCAGGTTTTTTGAAAAAACTCTTGAGCAAATCATAAAATATCATTTAAGATAGACTCTTTAATATACGGAGTTTCTCATATACATTCCAGCACCACTTTTCCATCAGCATTCTTTACCTCTTTGATATTTGCAAGAGATCCTTTAATTTCTATAGAACTTCTTATAGATTTTATTTCTGGATTTATATCGGAGTTAGCTAATACCTCTTTATCTGGGCCAGGAATAGTTTTCTCTGGAGATTGAATTTCTTTGGATTCGACTAGGGCTTTTTCTAGGGCCGTTCATTTTTTGATTTCTGCAGCTAAATTTGCCAGTTGTGTCTGATTATCTTTGTGAAGATCTAGATAATCTTTGAGTTTATCTAACTCAGTTTTTTTATCTTTTAAGAATAGATTAATAAGAATATTACCTTTTATGGAGTCTCAAAGTTTTTCTGTGGAAGTAATATCGATTTTATTTTCGCCAGTTAGGTACTGCTGGATTGCCTTATCTATACCTAGCATTTTATTTACACCAAAAAAACCTAGAATAGATTTATTGTTATTCTTTTCTATATAAGCATCTATTACCTGTTGTTTGTCCATTTTACTAATTAATAAGTTAAATTATTTTCTTGACAATTCTTCGTCTATAATTTTTATATATTTTGATCAAATTTCTTTGTTTAATATTTTATCTCATGTACCGATATCTATAAAATCATTCGTATTGATGTTTTCTTGAATCTTTTGTTTGATCTTCTGAATAGACAAATCATCTGATCAGGCAAATTTAGAATCGATAATATCTCAGTTTATTATTAGCTTATTTACATCTCAGTTATCAAAATATATTCAATAAGTTTTTTCATTTGTTTCTGCAAATACATTTTTTATTTCTTCCATAGAATTAGAATTTAATCTAGCTCAGATTACTTCAGTTGCTATTCTATATAAGATATTTTGTAATTTTGGCGTTTCTCAGTAGATTTCTTTGCTAGTTAATTGTGTATTCGAGTCTAAACTAATAAAGAATTCCCTGCACAATATAAAATCAACTTCGGTAAATCATTGAGAACCCTTTGGAACATCAAGTCAGGTTTCTAATGTTTTATAATTCATATAATCTGAAAAGTAATTTATATTTGTTTGGATTTGTTCATATTTTTCGTCATCGATTCAGAATGATTCCATATGATTTTTGTAATCATTTGCATAACGATACATATATAACAATGATTTTTGATCTGTGGAATAAAGTTGTTCTAACTTTGTAAACGTAGAAGAATCTGTATCTAACTTATCTTTAAGTTGTTTTTTTTGAACTTCAATCTTTTCTGCAGAGTCAAATAACTCTGGATTGTCTGATGAATATGAAGATTCTTGAAGTAGTTTATCAATAGACTCCATTCAGTTTCATTTAGAAACAAGGTCGTTTGTAAGTAATTTTTGGACATCTAAATATTCTTTATCATCTTCATATTCTAGCTTGCTTGGTAAGACTCATAATGTGCCTGGAATTGGAATCCAAATAACTTTTGAATCTTTACCTTTTATGGTTCCTAGTTTTTGCTTCAAATATTCATATCTCTTGGCAACTCTAAGTTCTACTTCATCGACAGCACTAGCAATATCCTGGCGAGAAATAGGCGGATTCATTTTTGCAAGTTCTTCCATATCTTTTGTATCGCCTATATCGTACATAGCTAGTGGATTACGTTTCCATTCTTCTACATAGAGTAATGCTTTCATAGCTTCAGATCAGGTTTTTTTAGTTAGATGTTCGAAATCTTTGGAAGAGAATCGTCTAGCTAGATATTCTCAAGTAACAGCATCGGTTTTATTTTGTCATAGAATTGTGGTTAAAATATGTTGTTTGATAAGCAATGGCGAATCTTGCAAGAAGTCTTTATAATTTTTATTATATTTATCCAAAGTATCAAAAATTAATTCCTTTCCTGCATATGCAACTCACAAAACAACTCATCCAACTATCCATCCTATACCAGGAACGAAGGCAGTAGCTCAAGCAAGAGCTCATGTAAATTCTATAGCACCGAGACCAGCAAATCCAACTTCTGTCCATGCGTCTGTTCTTCTTATTGATGCTCTTTCTTTATTTGTCTTTTCGATTTCGGCTGCCTCTTGAAACTTTTCTACAGCAGTAAATGCTCATACAGCAAGCATACCAACAGAAAACACTCTTCAAACAACCCTACTGGCATATTTCATATTAGGTGTTTTTAAGATTTTCATAAGACTACTTAATTTGTCATAATTTGCTACGTATTCTACCGTATCAATTATCTTTCTTGTACTTTTGGTTTTGGATAATGATTGGGCAAACTCTTCTGGGATGGTGTTTATTCACTTGGAAGCAAATAACTCTTTGATTGCTTCTGGCGTTTTTGCTTTGCCTAAACTTTCCAAGAAGGATTTTTCTTTGAGTAATGGAGATATCTTATTCATCAATGTAACATCTTTACCCATATTGGAAATCCAAGTTCACTCACCTACTTCTTCAGCCATCTGGGCTGCTCTATATACTTCATTCTCAGTATTTGCCATGTTCTCTAGATTTCTAGCTGTTTCAGCAACTTGCTCTGGATATGGACTTCTCTTAATTAATTTTTTTAATGTTTCTGCTGATTTTTTGAAATTTTCCTTCATTCAATTTATACGTCTGTCTAAGAATGATGTATTTAGTTTCGCTGTCTCAATATATTTAGCCTGGTCAACTGAATTCATAGCTTTGATTTTTCCTCGTTTTCCTATACTGTTTCTAATAAATGTATTTGTATTTGTGATACCAGACTTATTGTTTTTCAAGAATAGCATATATTTTTCTAATTCATCTAGAGAAGAAAAATTATGAAAGTTGTTTGCTAAGATTTTTGATAATTTAATATAATCATCGCTTGTATTTCATACTTCTGTAAGCAATCACATAAGTCTCCTATTTTTCATTAGGTCGTCGATTTTATCCAGGGTTTTGGTATTTTTCATAAATGTTTCTCGGAAAATTCTTTCTTTAGTTCAAGTAGAAGTCATAGTATTTATGTTTTCTTCTATGGTTTGAAGCTTAGCAAAATTAGCTGCATTGGGACCTATCTTCATCTTAAGTGCTCTATCTTTTATTGAATACTTTAATTTATCTCGGGGTTTTAAATCTGTATTAATTTTTTCACCTATTAATAGTTTTCTTAGATTTTTATTATTTCTGTATTTTTTGAATAAGTCTATCTGTTTCTGGTCAGTAAATCATAATCTATTTAATAAATTATCAATATTAAGTGCATCTCAATTTAGGGATGTTATATCTAATGCATCAGCTACGCGAACTGCTCATGACTCTGAGATTTCTCATTTCAAAAGTGCATATTTTAGTAATGTGATTTTTTCGGCTTTTTCTAGATGGGCTGCACCCTTTAGATACCTACTCCATCACCAGCTAGTAAGATGTGTCCTTCATGTGAGTAATTTTAATCATTTTTCAATCAAAGTAACCGGTAATTTACCAATTTCTATTCACGCTTTCCCTGTCAATCAAACTACTGGCCTAGCCATACTTGAAAGAATGCCCTTTCAAGGAATAAGATTCGCTCACATATATAAAGTCTGTCAGAAAACATAACATCATCATAATCAGTATCAAACTCTCTCTCGTCGAGAATTTGTTTTTCATTTTCATAGTCATTTTCAGATATCTTTAGCTGCGTCTATAGGAAGTGTTAAAACTTTTAGCCAATTAAAATTTAATCAATCTGACATGGAATCGATATTACTCATAGATATTTCATAATTTTTCTTTGCATTTAGGTATGAGTCTGTTTGTGTTTTGAGAGTTTGTAAATCTTGAGAACTGAAAGTTCAAGCTTTTAATTTTGCACGATATCATTCTAGGCTTGAT
Organism: bacterium; assembly: GCA_043724745.1. Lineage (GTDB taxonomy): Bacteria > Patescibacteriota > Gracilibacteria > Absconditabacterales > Absconditicoccaceae > JAYSML01. The sequence continues at coordinate 3,321 of JAYSML010000085.1, read as the reverse complement.
TTAAACTCCTCTGCTAACTCTTTCAATTTGGTCTTTTCCATAAAACTATCAGCCAACTCTTTATTACCTGAAAATATATCTGTAATTAGGTGTGTATACGCAGTAAATAGAGATTTACTATTATCTCCAAACTCTATGTCCAATAAATTTTCACATGTATTATCTAAATCTTTTTTAATATCTTCCTGCAATCATCAGTCTGATAAATCTGTTTCTGCTCTAGAAAAGACTGTTTCTCCGGCATCATCTTTCTGGGTTATTTCATCTTTTTCCTTTTCTAGACTTTGAAGCAATTCCTTTGTATCTTTTGAACTTTCCGTTGTCTCTATTCAATATTCTTTACATAGGGATGGCAAATCTTTTAATTGATGTTGTTTGAAAAAGGAATCTAGTTTTCATTTTTTTCGTTCATCATTATCAAGTAAATCATCGATTGCCTCCTGCTCTTTTTCTGTTGGCTCTTGTTTGATTTTATCTTTTCATATTACTTGTTCTTTTGCTAATTTTTCTTCTAAGAGTTTTTTCTTTTCTACAGAATAATTGATGATGTTCATATATTCTTTATAAAAAAGAGATAGAATTCTTTCACGTTCTCATGGCGTTCATCATTTTAACCATTTCTCTAATGTTTCTGCTGGCTTAGAAATAAATTCAGCACCAAGTGGTTTGAAAGACTCTAAACCATTCAAAAAAGGAGCAAGGACCTTTCACATTTTATCCTTTCCTCGATTCATAATATTGTCTATTGGTCAGTCAGTAGTTTCTCCAGATATGTAATCTAATGTATCATTAGTATAGAAATTTTGTAGATTCTGGGAGTTATCATCCAGTCAGAATATTATGTTTGCCTTATTTACATTATCGTCTTCTGGGAATTCAACAACCGTAGCTAAATTCACATTATCTTTTGTGAAGGCATCGATTTCATTGGACGTACTTTCGTATTTTTCTTTTTCTGCTCAACTAAGTGACTCGAAAGAACTTGGTAAGCTTGGTTTGTCTGGATTTTCAGGTTTTTCTTTACCAAATAGAGATCAAAACCAACCGCTAATTGTGTCTCGATTTTTCCATACAGCTAATCAGCCGAAAATTCATCATCATCGAAGAAGCGCCTTTTTCCATCGTGATGTTTTTTTTCATTCTGAATTTTCTTTTTTATCGTCTTCTTCGGTTTTTTCTTTACCTATTCCAAATAACCATTTAATTCATTTATATGCTAGTGAGACAGCTCATACTCACATAGCCACACGCCCAACGTTGGTCAAAGTATGTTCTTTCCATTCTTCTTTGTTGGTAACTCAATCTCGTTGACGTTTAAGTCGTCATTTTTCTTCTGTATTTGAAATTTCTTTTTTTACTTCCTGTGATTTATCGACTTCCTTTTTGAGATTGTTTAGCTGTATATCAAATTGAGATAGAAAATTTTTCTCTAGAGTAGAAATTTCTTCTTCCATTTGAGAAATCTCTTTTTGGGAGTCAGGATTGGAAGAAATAACGGTATCTGTTTTTAGCCTCTCTAGTTCTTTTTTTACATCTTGAATTTTATTTAATTTTTCTTGAATTTTTTCTTTTTCAAGAAATTCTTGTTTAGTTTGCTTTAGAGTTTCGAAATCCGACTTAGATTCTTGTACTCTCGTTTTTAGAAGTTCGATTTGATTTGCCATTGTTTGACGATGTTTGTAAAATGTAGTATAATTATATATAAAAAGCTGTTTTAAAACAAAAAACTCCGCAGTACTTACGGAGTTAGACTTGACATATTTTGTAAAAAATATTTACTGATAGTTTTTATGGTTTTATTGACTCTAGAAGCTCGAAAAACTTTTCTAAATCCTGAATATCATTGTATAGATGTATACTCATTCTACAGGTTCATCATATATTTAGAAATTTATGCAATGGATAAGCACAATGTCAGCCACAGCGGATGCAAATATTTTGTTCATCAAAAAGTTCTCAGATTTTATTCTGGTTTGTAATTCAGTTGATTGTGAAGGAAAAAACTCCAACTCTGTTGGTGGAAATATAAGATCAAATTAAAGTAACCTTATCTTTGATTTTGGCAAATCTATCCAATGCGTATTTTACTAAGACAGTTTCATGTTCTTCAATTTTTTTCATTCATCAGATATTCTCTATGTACTGTATAGCTTTTAATAAACTCACAGCTCATATAATGTCTGGAGTTCATGCTTCAAATTTCATTAAATTGGAAGGTAGAGAATATGAATCCGTACTGACATCTTCTACGGCTCATCATCAGGAAATTATTGGAGAAAGATTTTTGATTCGTTTTTTGGCAAGATACATCACTCATATACCAGTGTAAGCAAGCATTTTATGTCATGTAAAAATGAAACAGTCACATCATAAATCTTGAACATCTATTTGAATATGGGGAATAGATTGGGATCAGTCTATGATGAAAAATGTATCTGGACTTAGTTTCTCTTTGATTCATTTCATATTGTATATTTCACCGGTTACATTGGATACATGTCATAGAGAAACGACTTTTACAGAATCATCGTATTTGGATAGAAAATCCTGCATATCTATTTCGTGGTTTTTTGTAATATTTATAAATTTAATATTGAATCAAATTTGTTTGGATAGAATTTGTCGTGGAAGTATATTTGAATGATGTTCTCGAATTCATAAAAGGACTGAATCTCATTTTTTCAAAAATCATGAAAACGCCAATGATTGCGCTATTAGATTGAATGCATAATTTGCATTGTAGGTATAGATGATTTCATCAGAATTTACATTTATAAATTTAGCTACTAATCCTTTTGAATATTCGTATCTCTCCTCTGCTCTCTCGGATAATTTATAATTTCATCTATGGATATTTGCATAATCTTTGGAAATAAAATCTGAAACTCAATCTATAACGTAAGATGGCTTTTGTGAGGAAGCCGCACTATCTAGATATACTAATCATGGATTGTTTGCAAATATTGGAAAGTCTGATTTATTCATTTGATATTTTGTAATATGTAAATTTATCGTTTTTTAACTATTACCTTATCCTTACCTGAACTTCCAAGGTCTATTTCTTTGATTTTGGCAAAACTAGGATAATAAGATTTTAGTAGATTGAAATATTTAACCTGCTCTGTAATATCTATGGAATTATTGAAATATAGAGTTTGTCAATTTGGCATACTAACTATAGTCTTCTCTCATCAAGGAAGATAGGTAATTTGTTCAAGATTTGGGAGTAATGTTTGGATTAAATTAATTTGTTCTATTAGTTTATTTGGAGTAATCTTATAAAAAAAACCAGATAGGGTTTTGGTTCAACTAAGATAATCC
>JAYSML010000084.1:0-1556 GCA_043724745.1 bacterium | reverse complement strand
TTTGATTCTTCCCAACCTAGTTCTTTGGCAATTGATTTGATTTTTTTGGTTTTTTGAAACTTGTTTGAATAACAATAGAAACTGTATAGAGCAATCATATTGCTTATATTTTCAGTATCTTTTGCTTTTAGTATTTTTTCAAATATCTCCATATCTATTTGGTATGACCTATCATTGATATTCCCACTAACTATAAGTTCTTTCATATTTTTATTTAGTTTTTATTTTCGTTGATAATCTCTTTGGCTAGAACTAGGAGTCTTTCTTCTAAGTCTTTTGACCACCAAACTTTCGGTCTGAGATGATTTATCCAGCCCCAAACTGAACCACAACAAGGCTTATTTGTTGGGTCTCCTATGGCAATGATTGGAGAAATATCATAGTAATATCCCCAATTTACTTTTATGGTGATGTATCTATCACCATGTTCTCCATTGATTTCTATATCCATATTGCTTTTTTATCTCAATATGATAGTATTGAGAAGTTAGTAATTTGTGTTTTAAAGGGCGGACGACTACCGCCCTTTTGTGCTAGTAATTTATAAACACAAATTAGTACCTAAGAGTAAGTCGCGAGAAAAACTCTTAGATACTAATTTGTAACTACAAATATTATTTTTTAATTTCGCGACTTTCATAAATATAATTATATCACTTCTAAATAAAAAGCAAACTATTTAAAAGTGGATAACTTTCCATTTGGAAAGTTTCCTCTTTCATTTAAGTAGTATAGACCTTTTTCAGCTTATCCATACCGCATTTTCCGCATTTTCCTTTAATGGTATGTGTCATGCAGTGACAAGAATTACAAAGTGATATCTCTTTTTTCATAGTTTTTTAATAAATTCTTTTAAGTTATTCATGGCTTTGTAGTATTCATCACTCCTAACCATAGTCAAATTATCATTTGCCCATTCCAATACTTTCTTTTTCACTTCCATCTCGTTGTTTATCTTAATTTCTTTTGTCATATATTTTTGTTATTTAATAATTGGCATACGATATTTTATCCATTCCTTAACATATGTAACCGCTCTATTGTAATTGAATGTGTCAGATTCAATATTTCCTGTTGGTTTTTCAAGAAAAGCCCCGATAACTGTCACAAGATGTTCTACTGATTCTTTTTTCATATTTTTATATTATTTTAATAATTAAGAAAACTCTCTATCATAAAAACTGTAACCGTCTATTTTCATTATGTCCTGTTCTGAAACCGGGTCGGTAATCTTTTGTTTGTACTCAACCATTTTCCAGAATTGTTTCTTACTAATAGGTTCATCATATTCATTTTCAATCTGTTTTCCTTTCAGAAACTTTTTTAATGTTTCAATGTTAGAATAGAAATCTCTATACAATTGGAATAAAAACTTCCACCCAGCAGATGATTTTCCTATATGTAAGCCCTCTGGTTTATGACCACAAGTCGGACACTTTTTTGTTTTGATGTAATAATTTGTTCCCATATATTTTTGTTATTTAATCGTCTGTCCAATTTTTCCCCCACGACGTGTTAGTAATATCATTTAATAACCACTCTATTCGTAAATCAAT
>JAYSML010000083.1:0-4776 GCA_043724745.1 bacterium | reverse complement strand
ATGAGAAGAAGGATCTGCTAAGTGAGCACAAGATCGAGTTTGGGAATTTTTGGGATAAGAGACTACTCTCTTTATTGAAGACTTGAAAGGTATTTTGTATTATTAAAAAAACTATCCTTGTTTGGATAGTCTTTTTTTAAATTTAATTTATTTAATTTTTCATAGAGGCAAAACTGTTTTGGCATAAACTTCATTTAATATTTGTGCTGCACATGCATAGATAGCTGATAATCAGCAAAGTATTCATTCGTATCAGGCTATGGTTTTGATTAGTGCAATTCATGTGAAGTCACCTAATGCTAATAATACGAAAAGAATAGTTAAGGAGCCGAATACTGCTTGTAGTGCTCTATTGATTTTGAGGGTTCATATAAACATAAATAGGGTAAATAATCCCCATATTGCTAGGAAAAATCCCATAGAAAGTTCGTCAGCTTTTGTAATTCATAAATTTAGTTTTGGTAGTATCCGTGTAGTAACTAATGCAATTCGGAAGAATCAATATGCAGTGAACGCTGTGGCTCAAAATGTATTGTTTTTTTTTCGTTCCTGAATACCTGCGATTACTTGTGCGATTCATCATACAAAAATACCCATAGCCATAATCATGGCATTAAGCTCGAAAAATCATGCATTATGAATATTGAGTAAAACTGTAGTCATTCAAAATCCCAAAAGCCCTAGTGGTGCAGGATTAGCTGTTGTGTCTTTGATTGAGATTGTATTTTCCATGTTATATAAAAAAAATAAAAATCAGATTATTGGCTTTTGATATTTGTGAAAAATGTTGTACTGTTTCTATGTTTATTTATGTTATTTTCAATGAAAAATTATTTATTTAAATAACTAGGTAAAATAAGGTCTATGATTTTTTCTATGGCTTTAAAGTTTATATCTTCAGTCGTTTTTATATTAAATTTAATAAGGCTTTGTCCTAGCTCATCTGCCATGCTGCTTAGAAATGGAAATTCAGATAAAATATTGGTTCAATGATGTGAAAATCATATTACGACTTCGTTTCTTCTTGGATTTATAAAAGCGAAAAGTTTTTTCACGGATTTTCTTTGGATATAGAAACACGTGATATGTAATTTTTTCTCGGAAAATAATATTTTATGGCTCAATAATATAGATTTCAGCTGGATGAAAATCAGAGTTTTTGTCTTCTCGTCTAAAATTTTTCTCATAATCTTAGATTTATATGTAAATTTTACCAAGCTCTTGTATCTTTGTCTATTAGCACTTTGTGTTTATATATACCGTATAATGATCCTATTATCCAAACTATCGCTTGGATAGGCATATATATTATACTGTATGGAACGATTGCAATAATTTTCCATAGATCTGTTTTTTTGTGAATAATTGGAATAATATATGGTAGAGTAAGAATTGTGAAGCTTAAGCCTTTAAGTGTATTTGCAACTGAATTTTCTCAGTAGACAAGCTGTATGATACTCATACCTTTGGTAAAGGTAGTGATATGAAATAAATCTATACAGAAATCTATGAAGTTTCCAAAAATAAACATATTTTTTATCAAATAATAGGTTCCCATAGCTATAGTGGTATAAAATACTATAGAGAAGACTACAAACATAGGATTTTTTATTCGGATTCTGAAGTGAGTAATCATGGCTTGCATACCACCACTACTTCGCCTAATTTTTTGTTTATATCGAGTTTTTCGATCTTTAGGTACGTCTGTATATATTTGGATAAAACTTTGTTGTACTCTATGTCAGTTTTTTCTTAGTTTGAGGGCTAGATCCATATCTTCAGATAGGGCATTTTTTGAGAACATATTTGCTTCGATAAAGGCTTGTTTTTGTATAGCGATACATCAACCTCGCATACACATAGCTGAGGAGCCAGCATTGTAGGATCATAATGTAAATTTTGCAAGATTATATTCCATATGCTGCATAAAAGGTAGAAATCCTTTATTGAGTGGTTTGTATGGGCAAGTGACCGCTACAACATCTTTTTCATTATAAAGTCTATTTATCATATCATCAAGCGCCTTGGAGGTCAGTAAACTATCTGCATCTATAAAAATTATGATATCGTGTATTACGTATTTACTTGCATTATTTAGTGCTATGGCCTTGCCTGTATTCTCTTGTTGGTCAATAAATTCAAAAGAATATTCAGATTGTAAACTTTTGATTTGTTCTTTAGAATTATCTTTGCTTTTATCGTTGACTACTATAAGTTGGAAGTTTTTGTCTGGATGGGATAGATAGATGCTTTTGATGGTTTCTTGGATTGTATTACCATCGTTATAACAAGGAATAATATAGCTAATAGGTGGGGTTTTTACTTTTTTTTGTGGTCTTTTGTAGTCTTTGTAGCACAATAAAAAAATTGTTGCCGATAAAATTATTGTGATAAATAATCGAATGTTCGCAAACATATAGATGCTTTGTAATAGTTAAAAACTTATTGTTTTTTTGACTGCGATAATGCTTTGCCCTTCATGTACAATGTCTCATAGTTTGGTAGTTATATTTACATTTTTATCAAATACAATCGTTACTTGGCTTCACATTTTGATAAGTCCAATTAGATCACCTTGTTTGATGGTTTGTCATGGTTTTAAAAAACTAATAATTCTTCTTGCTAGAAAACCGGCTATTTGTATTACTTTGAATTTTGTATGATCTGGTGTTTCAAATAGCATTTCATTGTATTCATTTTCGAATGTAGCATTGAGGCTATTAGTCATTGCATTAAGAAATTTACCAGTGTGATAAGATTGTTTAATTAGAATGCTTTGACTTGGTGCTCTTTGATAATGTACATTCAATGGAGTCATCATAATAGAAACTATGGTACTTCATGTTCATGTATCTTTCATGGCCTGTTCAACTACCTTTCTATGGTTTTTTACAATAGGAGAATTGCTAGCTGTAATAATTGCAATGACTTTACCATTGGCAGGGCTTAAGAAGATATTGGAATCTTGTATTATATTACGATGTGGAAGACGTAAAAAGAAAATCTGATATCGAAGAGAGATGATAAGAATAAATGAAATTAAGATTATGCATATTTTAAATAGTTTTTTGAGCATAAATAGTTTTGGGTATTAAATAATCTATTTGATTTCGTTGGATGATAAAAAATAAGCTTATAAAGTCAAGTTTTCTTGGCTGATTATTTGCTTTTTTAGAGTTTTTGGATAAAATTTATATGTGAAATTTTATATAGATAGATGTATATGCAACTTCAAAATATCAGGATATCGAATGTGTTAAGTTTTCCTTATTTGGAACCCAATTATGTGTCTGAAACTATGTCTTTGGGTACTGGTGATGATTCGTCTGTAAATATTTTGATTGGACCAAATGGATCTGGTAAAAGTAATTTTATCCATATTTTGGAGCAGGTTTATACTAGAGGTATAGTCAATGACTACGTTTATAATAAGAAAAATGCGATAAATGGGGATAAAAAAAGCACTATAGTTTATGAAAAATCTTATTTCAATAGATTGGCTCCTCATCGTGATTATATAGATAAACCTTCTGAAATAGAGATATCTTTCCTTTTGACAGATAGTGATTATGATAATATCTGATTTGTTTGTAGAAATTGTAAAAAATTAAATAATCTGATTTTAGAATACAGCACTTTGAATTTGCCGATTCCTGAGATTAATTTTGACGATATCGAACTTGTAGATAATATTATGAAGCTAAAATTTAGATTAGATTTTAAAGAAAATGAGTTTGTCCTTGTCGATGATGATATGTCTGATATCCATAAATTTATCTATATGTGTATATATGGACATGAGCTATTTCAGATTTGTGTAGATTTATATAATAGTTTTGGTAAGGAAGATATTACAGATAGAAACCGATATCCACTAAAAAATTCTTTTGCAATTGTCTGATATGATAGAAAGCTAAATGGGGTTTCGCATTTACTAAATCCTGAATTTGCAGATCAGTATTTTTTCTGAATTTATAGGCAGTTTGGTAATTCTTTGATTGGATTCTATCTTTGTATCAAAAAAATTTGGAATATATTACACAATTTTTCTGAAGAAAATTATTGCGAAATTGAGAACTTCGTCTATTCTGATAAATTTATACAAAATAAACTTAAAAAATCCGACTTTTTCAATAGTTTGAACTATATCGTAAAGAAATATTTGGGTAAGGAACTTGCTGTATCTATGTATGAGAATCAAATAAAATTCTATCTTGTGGACGAATTTGGAGGAGAATATATTTTTAGTGATTTATCTGATGGTGAGCAATCTCTTTTACATATGATTTTCGATATTTATGGGTATGATATGAAATGATGATTTATGCTTTTTGCTGAACCAGAAATTCATTTTCATCCTCAGATGCAAAAGGTTTTTGTGAAGATGCTTGAAAAAATATCTAGTAATATTAAATGTCAGTTTGCAATTTCCACTTATTCACCATTGATTATAAACGAGAACAATATCTATCATGTTTATAGATTTCAAAAAAATAGTTTTGGTACAAAGATAGTTTCTCCAGGAAAATATATTTGATCTGATGAGACAAATCTGGTTCATGTGCTGAAGTTTGACAATGCGTCTAAAATATTTTTTGTGAATAAAATTATAATGGTGGAATGAGAGACGGATGCCTATTTTTTCCAACATTTACTGCAATATCTAAGTACTTGGCCTGAATGGAAGGATAAAATCAAAAATTATGAAATTATAAATATCAATGGTAAATGAGGATATAAAAAATGGAATCAGTTTTTATCTAAGTTTTGATTGGA
>JAYSML010000082.1:0-4366 GCA_043724745.1 bacterium | reverse complement strand
ACTCATTCAAAATAGTTAATTTTATAAATTCTATGTTTCTATGAATTAGTGAACTTTTATGTTTTTATTAGATTAGATTTGGTTTTTGTTTTTATATTTTTCTTTTTCTTTTCTATATAAATTCTATTATTCTATGAATTAGTGAATTTTTATGTTTTTATAGATTTTTAAATCTAATCTAGCACCAATATTAGTTTACTGTTTCTATGAATTAGTGAACTTTTTATTTTATTTTTTATTTATATACTTCTATATAAATTCTATTATTCTATGAATTAGTGAATTTTTTTCTTATAGATATATATATAACTATCTATATATTATTTCATAAAATTATTTTTAATAGTGCTTTAACAGTGATTAACTAAATAAATTCGGCTGTTGACTTAATAAAAGTCTATTCTTTTCGTAGAATAACGAAACAATAGTATCCAGCTCTCATTCTGAATAGTTTTTTTTTTCTTCTGATGTGAATTCTTTTATGGCTTTTTTTATTATATCATTTTGATTTTTGTTGTCATCTAATAAGTCTAAGTATTTTCTTTCTAGGTTATCTTCTCATATTAATATTTTCTCATTATATTCGTATTCTGTATATACACCATCGTCATTAAATTCATTATTAAATTGTTGATTTGTTTGTATCTTTGTGTTATCCATTAACTGGTGGTTTTGTCATTGTATAGCATTAAATAATTCTTTTCTGTGAATATCTAAACATTCTTTATACATTCAGAATCATTTATTTTTATCTTTATTTAAGACATATCCCACTAAACTTCTCATACCGACATACTTTGATGATAGATGATGTCGTTCTTTTTTATGGAAGACTTTTTCAAAGGATTTATTAAATCAGTCTTTGTCGTTTTTGGCATGGTAATATTCTAATTTCTTTTGAAACTCGTACATTTTTTCTGCCAGTAAATAATTACGATTTTTTTCTGATCAGAAGTACTCTATAGAATACCTGCTTCGTAAATTAAATATTTTCAATTCCTTTTCCAATCATTGATTTTCATAACAATACCTAATATAGGACAAAATATCTTCATTAGATTTTTGTGTTTCTTCATTTGAATTACTTAAATTGGAATCTGTTTCCATGAAGAAGATATATAAGTAAACATATTTACTATACTTATTTTATTTATTTTGTCAATTCTATTTAATTTTAAATCAAAGGCTTCGTAAATGCAGAATTCAATTTTGTTTTTTACCATAAATATCATCTCAAATAATAGCCGATCATATACTAGATAAATGCGTCCTAATTTGATGTCTGACTCATTTGGATATAGTTACCAGCATAGAGGAAACGTTTGTCTTAGAATTATATTGAATCAATTGTATACTGGTTTCTGGATGTTTTATTTGTCATCTACCATTTTTTCTGTCATTGTCTGTCTTGATTACTATCATTTTCTTATCGTCAAATCTATGATGCATCATAGGGTAGTCAATTGTCATGAAATTTTCTTTTGTTTTGAATGTGGGATTTCAATAAACCTGAGCTAAATATTGCTTTTTCAAAATTCACTGTTTCTGTGAATTTTTATATTTGTCGTATATATGTCTAGATTTGGCGAAGTATAGATAACCCGCGGTCTCATTATCAAGCCTATTTAGTAGTCAATATTCATCTTCTAGACTGAATTCGGATTTTAATTTTTTTATAACCTGGTCTATATCTACCTCTTTATGGCCCTTGATAGGAAAATTATTTTCAAGAAAAAACCCCAAATCGTCTGGGAAGATAATTTCTGGGGTCGGTATTTGATGATTGGATATAAATTCTAAGAAAGATTTTTCTTTTCAGAAAGAGCTCGGTATGTGATGTGGCTTCCGTATAAAGTAATAATCTGAGGTTTCTATATATGGGAATATCACTTTTTAGTTTATTTTTTAAAATTTGTTTCTAACATTTCTTTTCTTTCTTTTTTATATTTTCACAAAACCAAATAAGCTAGAGGAGCTGAGATGAATATAGAAGAATATGATCCTGCCAAAACTCAAACCCCTATTGTGAAAGCGAAAGTTCTAATTGCACCAGTTCATAATATATACATGAATAGAATAACAATAAATGTAGAGAACACAGTTCAGAAAGATCTTCTCATTGTTTGTCGTAGACTGTCTTCAAAAACTTTTCAATATGATATATTTTTTTGTCCCAATTTATTAACTAGATTTTCTCTGATTCTATCGAAGATAATAATCGTGTCATTTAAGCTATATCCCATTGTCGTCAAGATTGCTATAATAAACACTGAATCTAATTGGATAGTGTGATTTATCATTGTCCGTATACCATATGCTCATGCAGGTATAGATATATCAAATATCATTGTGACTATAGTAATGATGGCTAGAACAGATGGATTAACTACTTTTCTGATTGCCATAAATGAAAATATCATGTATATGGCCATAAATATAAGTCATACCACGACTGCATTTTTAGCCGTTTTCTGCATATATCCTCATACGCTAGGTCATGTAATAGATTGTTCTAGGATTGAAGATGGATCTTTTATATAATCGTTTTTTATCAAAAATTCTTGTATATCTTGTGAAAGGACACTAACTTTTGCGTCATTTTCTACGTTCATCTTTAGAGTGATAGTAGACATTCAGTCTGATGATTGTACCAACACTTCGTTTCATTCATATTTTTTTTCTGTCAAATATTTGTCCAATTCTGCAGTAATTTTTCCCTCATCTACCGATTTATCTATTTTGATCTGAAGTCATCATGTGAATTCAATTGATAGATTAATGTTTTTGAAGAAAAAAAATCGAGCCGACAACAAAAGGATTCATCAAATAGCAAGCCATAGATAGGTTTTTTTCATAATAGAAAATGGATGGTTCATGTTTACATTTATCTTATAAAACGTAGAGAATGTATGTATTTGGAGTCTTTTTTCAAGCACAAACTTAGTCTGATTTTCTTAATAATCTTTCATAATAATTTTTAGCCGCTTCTTCTTGTGACTTTTTCTTATTTGTTCAAATTCATTCTGATTGTTTTTCTCATGAGAGATATATCTCGGTTTTGTAGATTAAAACATTTCACTTATCATCTTTTTGAAATTCCAAGTCTATATATTCTGGTAGGATTTTAAACTCTTTTTGTGTGATTTCTTGTATCATGGTTTTATAGCTTTTTACTGGAGATTTTCTGAGTTCTTCGAGTTTGGAATATACATACTTATCTACAAACTTTTCTGCAGAATCAAATCATAAATCAATATATATAAATCATATCAAGGCCTCTAATGCATCAGCAATGATTACATCTTTTTTCCTTCACTGTGTTCTTTCTTCTCCTTTACTGATAAACAACATTTCATCCAAAGAAATATCTCTAGCGACTTCTGCTAAGTTTTCTTCTCTGACTAGGGCTATTTTGTATAGTGTTAGTTCGGATTCTGGTAGGCTTTGATCACTAAGGAAAAGTAATTTATTTACGATTGCTCATAGGATTCAGTCTCAAACAAATTCCAATCTTTCGTTATGGTCTGTTTTATTTTTGTAGTCTGCAGCATAAGACTTATGAACGAAGGATTGTAGCATCATTGTTTCATCTTTTATTTTATCGACAGGTATTCATAGATTTTTTAGAAATCATTTTATGTTTTCTTTTTTTTCTATGACTTGTCTTCGTAGCATGTTTTTGTGGATAAATTTAAAATTTATTTATAATAGTTAAATGGTTTTTGGGTTAATTGATCTATATAATCATTTCAAATAACCAACATCATGTCTATGCCTGTATATTGATATTGAAATCATGTATCATGAAATACGTTTTTGATATTTATAAAGGATTTTAGAGTGTCTATAGTTTCTTTATAATCTCAAGTTCAAATAATATAGACTGATGTTTCTGGGATAGGACTGACAAAGTTCTCTACTTCAGTGATATCAAAAGCATATTTTCTTAATTTAACAGCCAGATTGGTAGCAAATGAATCGGACCTTTTTAGTATCTGCTTGGAATATTTTATATCTATTCAATTGAAAATTCAGATTTTTGCTTTTTCTTTTAGATATTCTTGTTTGTGTGCTACGAAGAATACAAAATTTCTAATATTATCATAAAATGAAACATTGGAAACGGTTGCTCAATCTGGTATAATGACTGATGCTCATCAAAAAAAGTCTCTAGAGGGAGTATAAAGAAAACATCAGGGATGAGAAAACCTGAGTACAATATTTGAACATTCTGTAGTTAATCAGAAAGAATATATATTATCTTTTAGTCCGTCTATGTATTGGAAAGCTCATATCATTTCCTTTAATTGAATATTTGTCTTAACCATTTGGGTATAGTCTGTATATAGGTTTTTTATTTTTGATA
>JAYSML010000081.1:0-3782 GCA_043724745.1 bacterium | reverse complement strand
TCCTCTTCTCAACCAGGAAAATATCAAGTTCAAACAAGACATTCTGGATTTACCATATTTGGAACAGAGAAAGGAGAAAATCATTTTCATACTAGTTTTTTCAGAGCGTATTGCAAAACTGCTTGTTCTAACATCATTCAATCATTTTTGAGAAAATAACTACGAGCTCATGATAGTTTCACTCCTCTCTCTACATCTATCATATCGTATTTTTTCATAAGTTCCATATGATCCAATATTGAAAAATCAAATTTAGGAACTTCGTTTACGTTCTTTACAACGACGTTTTCGGTATCGTCTTTTCATAAAGGTACGCTTGGACTAATGAAATTTGGCATAGTTAACATCATTTTGTTAAACTCGTCCATAATTATATTATATTCTGATTCAATTGTTTGTATTTCAATCTTTAGAGCTTTAGCTCATTCGTAATCTTTTTTTTCTGCTAGTTGCTTTTGTTGAAATTTAGTTTCATCTATTTTTTTCTGTAGTTCTTTTCTTTTATCATCTAATAAGATTAATTTATCTACATCTACATTTTTATTTTTCTTTTTACATACTTCTTTATATTCTATTAAGTTTTCGCGAATTTTTTTAATATCTAACATTATAAATTAAGTATTAATAATTAAAAGTTGGTAATTATCTGAAAAAGATTTTTTTATAAATCATTTCGAAGGCTAATTTGATGCTATTGGAATTTTTTTGTCATTTATTTAGGCTGTACTCTGTATACTTTGTATGGACTGGAACCTCTTCAAATTTCATTTTATGGGATTTTATTTGTTCGTTTACTTCGTTGGCATAATGCATTCAATCTGATGTAATGTTTATTTTCCTAAGAGACTCTAGAGATATTATTCTAAATCAACTATGTGGGTCCGAGACCTTTGTTCAGTAGAAAATTCTGGTTACTATTTTGGATATTTTTAGGATAATTTTTCTGGATGAGGGCATGTTTTCATGCTTGGATCATGCTATAAATCTAGATCAGAGATATAAGTCTATTTTCTTTTGATTATCTTGGTTTTCTTTTATTCTTTTTATGAAGGTTTTGGTATCTTTTATATCCATTTGTCAGTCCGCATCAAATCAGACAAATCGTTTTATTTGAAGTTCTTCTCAGTATTTTTTAATGAAATTATATCAAGTTTGATTGGCGGCTCATCCTCCTCTATTTATAGTATGAGATGCTAATAATATTAATCTATCTGGATGTTTTTTTTGAGTAGAATTTACCAACTCTATTGTGTTGTCGGTGGAGCCATCGTTTATTATTAATATTTTATGGAATCATTCTTCAATTATTTCTTCTATTACGTCACATAGGGTGGATTCGTTGTAGGTTCTGATATTAAAAATAAAATTATCTTTGAAATCAGAATTTTTATATTTTTTTATTTTTTCAGAATATTTCGAATATGTTTCATTTATGGTTGTGGCGGATATTAGCCTTGTTAGATTAAATTTATCTTTCGTATGCTTATTTAGTAGATCTATGTAGAAATAAAATAGTAATATTAAAGATGTATAAACCAATACGTCTGCTCATCTAGCTAATCAAAAGAACATTCAAAACCTATTTAGCAATTGATTGTTAAGTGCAAATACGATAACTAGTCCTCATCAAAGAAAAAAAACAATGAAATGCAAAATGTTCATTTTTTTGCGTTTGTATAAGTCCAATCCGAACAGTAAAAAAATGATAGCAGATATAATTATTATGAATTGTAGTAATGACATTGTTTTTTATTGTAATTCTAAAACTGATATGATATATTTACTTTCTGATAAAAATCAAGCATTTGTCTTTTTATAAGCTTTTTATCTACAAATTTTGCTTGCATTTATAATCAAAAACTTTAAAAAAAAACTGGTTAAACATATTTATATTTTAGTAATTAAATTTAATTGAATGTATAATTTCAAGAGAGCGTTATTTTTCGTTGTTTTGTCTCTTTCAATTTCTTCTTTTGGATTTTGAGCTACATGAACTAATCTTACATGAGGTGATCTTTCTTATTCATGAAATCTAAGTGCCTATTCAAAATCTGTGAAAGAAAACTTGCTTAGTTCGATAGATTCTGGTTATGATAAATTGTATCTTGATTTTCAAAAAACCTGATTGAATCTTATAAAGACAATAGATTATCAGAGTTTAGTTTGTCTTGGTGTATTATCTTCTGAATCAGGAATGTTTCTAAATATGCAAAACGAAAAACAGCTTTTGAAAAAAGATATATTAAGATCTTTTGCCGATATAGAAATCGAGATTGCAACATTGGAAGAAAAAAATCGTATATTGGAAAAAAACTGAGTCAATTTGTTTACTGATGGATATGATGTAGAAACAAAATCTTTGAAAAAAAATATAGATAACTTGGTGAAAGAACAAAAAGATAAAATATCTAAATATATAAATAATTATTCTAATCAAGTAAAGTCTTTTGTTCAAGATTTTTCATCTTATAAGGCAGAGAATAAAGATCTAATATCTTGAATTAGCGATAAAATATTTAAAATAAATCAGGTTTCAGAAAACTACTCCGGACTTATTTCAAAAATGGCTACACTTAATAATTTACTTTTTGCTTCTTCAACCTTTGAATCAGCAGTAAATAACATAAAAAGAATAGCTATAAGTAACTATTGAAAAAAATTGGATAAATTGATAGAAAGGCAGATTAAGAGATATTCAAAACTATCAGCTTTGGAAAGTGCTCTGGAAGATGAAAAACAAAAGTCTTTGGATATGTATTCATTATCTTTCGAGAATTCTTTATCTAAAGTATTTGGTAAGATTTATAATTATGATAGAAGCGTAATTTTATTAGATTCACTAAAAAACCTACAAGAAGCTTATTATATGAGATGAAAATTTAATTGCCAGAAGCTTTTAGCTCCAGATAATGTTCTATCGGCTAAATTAAATTTATTAAATAAAGATATTTCTGTAGTTTTGGCTAGCGTAGAATCCTGAGCTAAATTAGCTAATAATACCTGATATACCAAGAAATTTAGAACGGATATTGTATCTGCTATTACTAATTTTTATAAGCTGCCATCAATAGAAGCCTATAAGACTTTCGAAAAAAGTGTATCTGAAAAAACAAAAGAACTTAGTAGTCAAAATAATTTAGAAAACTTAAATCAGGATGTATCTTCTTGAGTAGTTAATAATGTACTTCCTTGAGAAAATATTTTGACATGAGTAAATCAGAATTTTTCTTTTAAGGTTCCATTTAAGTTGAATCAGAAAAATGAAGATATAAAGGTATTACAACAACTATTAATTAAGCTATCTTATTATTCTGGTTGAGTGAATTGAATATACGACAATACAACACTAGATGCTGTTTATGCGTTTCAAAAGGCTAATTGAGCTTTGAAATGATATGAAAATAAGCCTAGCGTCCGATGATGGATGTGACCTGCCACTAGAAATCTTTTGAATAATTATTTAAATAAATAATAAGATGAAAATACTAAAAAATAAAGCATTTACTATGATAGAAATGTTGCTTACTATTTCTGTTTTTTCTATCATTATGGTTATTATAGTAAATATATATATTAGTATGGTTGGGCTGAAATATAATATCCAAGCAAAGCAGAACTTATTGGAAAGCTCTTATTTTGTGATGGAAAGATTAAATATTTTATTGAAGGACTATACCATAGATTATGAGGAATATTTCAATAGGTCTGCTGTGTGATGTAGTTGAGGTAACCCTTTTGATACTTTTGATTGGAATGTTGGTAGAGATTGATACTGTAAAGAC
>JAYSML010000080.1:0-7178 GCA_043724745.1 bacterium | reverse complement strand
TCTACGGTGAAAGCCGTATATTCGTAGCAATACGAAGTTTTGCACAGGTGGTGCATGGTCGTCGTCAGCTCGTGCCGCAAGGTGTCTAGTTAAGTCTAGCAACGAGCGCAACCCTCATCTTTAGTTAGAATGTCTAAAGAGACTGCCTGGGTAACCAGGAGGAAGGAGAGGATGACGTCAGATCCTCATGCCCCTTACATCTAGGGCTTCATAGACAATACAATGGGTAGGTACAGCGAGAAGCAATATCGTGAGATGGAGCAAATCTTTAAAACTACCCCTAGTTCGGATTGTAGTCTGGAACTCGACTACATGAAGTTGGAATTGCTAGTAATGGCGAATCAGCTATGTCGCCGTGAATATGTCCCTGTTCCTTGCACTCACCGCCCGTCAAACCACGGGAGTTGGGGTTCTTTGAAGACTCGCCATGCGGGTTAAGGAGAAAATCAATGACTGGGGTTAAGTCGTAACAAGGTATCCCTACCGGAAGGTGGGGATAGACCACCACCCTAAACTTTTTCAAAAAACCAATAAAGACTATTATAAATTTCCATGTCTTTATCTCTTTTTTATGCTGTTATATTAATTCATTTTTATAACAAAAGATATCACAATAAAATGTGATTTTTTTTGTTGTTTGGAAAAATCAATCTAAATCATTTATTAGAAAAAAATAAGGATTGAGTCTATATAATTTTTAGAAGATCAGTTATTATACTATTATAAACGTTCATTCCAGTATCTGTTAGCATTACTCATTTACCACTATTACAGTAGTCTATCAGACCACTTTCTTCGAACTTATCCAATAATTCTTTATGATTATCTACAAGTACCTCACTATAGGTATTTATATCTGTGATTCCAAGGTCCGTCCTCAAAGCAAGGAAAAAATCTTCTATTAGAAAATCAGTATTTTTTATTTCATTTTTCTCAAAAACATTTTTAGCCGGATCTCAAATATAATCCATCAAAACTTTACTATTTGTCCATCTTAGTCACTTCAGATTATTTTTTTCTATATTATGATGCTTACAAATATTATCAAAGAATTCTGAATCTGACCTAATAAAAGAGGAGGCAGAAAGTCACAATCCAAGATAATTTTTCATTTCCCAATATATCCTATTGTGTATACTGCTCTTGCTTGTCAACGCAAAATTTGATATTTCATATCTATTATATCAGTTTCTATCTAATATCTCTTTTAGTATTTCAAATTCTGTATATCTGCTATCATCATCTCAAACGCATTTTTGTTCTGATAATTCTTTAACATCCAATTTTCATCGTACACTTTCCTTACATAGCTCTAGCATATAGACTGAAAAGCTATCGGCAAAGTGACTATTTACAAAATCTTCAAAGAATTTTAATTTAATTGGACTCCATAATTTTCCTGATTTAGGATCCAAATTACCAAAAGCTATAAAGTCAAAATTCAATACAGTATTATCATATTTACACTCTCTCAATTTCCTCAAAAAATCCACCATACCTACATAATTATAAGGTCTTCCACTACTTTTTAGCGTGTCGTCATCTAGACTTTGGATACCGAAGCTAAATCTTACTCTAGGCAGAGATTTATATTTTTTCTGTATAGACTTTACGAAATCTATAACCTGTTCTTCTGGATATGGATTACATTCAAAACTTAATTCTACCAAATCTGTACAATCAAAATTTGCATATATTTTTTCAATTAGTTTTATAATTCTTTCTTTACCAATAATATGTGGAGTTCATCCTCCAAAATATATAGTATCGATTGCTTGTTTTGGCATTAATTTCGCATATGTTTTAATCTCGCGTCCTAGTCATTCGACATATTCATCGAAAATCTTATTCGGTTCATCAAAATCAGTTAATGCAAAAGATGCAAAACTACAGTAGTTACACCTCTTATTACAAAACGGTATATGTATATATAATCCAAACATCAGTTTATTTATAAATAATTAATTAATTCTTCCTTTCTTATGTTTTTTATAGAAATAACGAACTACGAAAAACACAATAATAGCAGCAAAAATTCATCATACTGCCAATGTAAATATATGGTTATACTCTTTAATCTTACCTCGATTTTGTCACAAAAAATATCCAGTCAAAGTCAAAGTTATATTCCAAATAAAAGCTCAAAGCGTTGTGTAGAGAACAAATTTTCCTAGATTCATTTTAGCCAGACCTGCTGGTATAGATATTAGATGACGAACTGCTGGCAACAAACGTCCAACGAAGGTCGAAATATTTCAGTGGTCACGGAAGTATTTTTCCGTATTTTCTACAGAATCTTGGTTTATTAGTAATAAGTGTGCTGCATGTGTATTGGCGAGCTTGTGAATGATTTTTCTGCCAAGCCGAAGCGCAATGTGGTAATTAAACAAAGCTCAAAGCAAAGCTCATATAGTTCCAAATCAAATCACTAAGTATATATTAAGCAATCATTCGGCGGCTTTCCATCATGCAGGAGGCATTATAAGTTCAGATGGTAAAGGAATGAAGGAACTTTCGATAGTCATTAGAAGAGTAATGGTTCGATAATTTATATGTGCCATAAATCGGACAATTATATTACTTATTATTCAGCTCATTACTTTAGAAAAAATAAAAACCTGATTTATATCTAAGGAAGTCGAATTTTAAATCAATGAAAAGAATAAACGCTACATCAATTCTTTCCAAATCTCTTTTCTAAGCCATAGTTTCTCAGTAGTTCAAATATCTCCATCAAATTTAGTTCACAATCTTTCATTAAATAATTTTTTCACAAAGTCAGATTTAGTAAAAATATAATTCACTCACTCCGAAATACTTGGCGATGTATAAACCCGATTTTCATTACCATAACTAATCATTATCTCTTCTATCAGGTCTTTGTTTTCTATCATAAAGTCACGACTTTCTCGAAGTTCTATCTGTCATATCACTATTGGTTTTCATCCAAGCTCCAAAGTTTTTGTATCGTTTATCAACGCCTCTTTTGAATTTTCCATTAGGTCTTTTCATACTCCATGAAAATAAATCTCAGTCCAATTTGCTGGCAGACTAGATAATTTTCTAAGTTCAGAGTATGCAGTAATATCTCTTTCTTTGGTTATTTGTGCTTTGAAATTTAGTGTATTTGAAAGTATCGCAGTCATCAGTAAATCAATGCTATGTTTCTCCAATTTTCCTACCAAATCCAAACTTTTTACTTTCTCATAAATCAAAGTAGCACAAGCTCAGATAGGCTCGATAATTGACTTATTTCAGAGTTTTTCTTTTCGATACTTTTCAAATCATGGATGATGATCTCGAATTTCTATTATATTATTTTGATTCACATTTTTATTTATATACTCAGGATGAGAAAGATCTACGATTATTATTTCATCATCGTTTTCTATATTCACCTGATCTAATTCAAATCATCGCTCGAAAATAAACTTTGGAACGGTTCATCCGAATTGATTACTAACCGAAATCACAGCATTTTCTCCTAGCAACTTCAAAATATTCTTATATGCAACAGCACAAGCAAGTACATCAATATCAGTTTTTGTTCCAGCTGTAATTACCTTCCTCATTTTTTATTTTACTATAAATTATACACTAACCTTATATTCAATCAAATCTCAGATTTTAATTCTAGATTTTTTAGACAAAATTTCATATTCGTCAATCTCATCATAAGGATCAACTTCTGGTGTATGTAACCAAGGACGAACCATAATTTTCAATTCACCTCTTTTTTCTACCATATCTACTACAAATCATTTTTGTTCTTTCGAAATCCTCAATTCGTTTTTTTCATCAATTACTTTTTCCATTGCAGATTTTACCTTGCGAAATCTTTTATTTATTTCTTTTCCATCTACCTTATTTGCCAATTTGCTAGAAGCCGCCAAAGGTTCATCATGATATTCAAAAAGTGCGATATTGTCGAAATATCATTTACTGATAAAATCAATTAAATCCTGATTATCTTTTTCTGTCTCTCCTGGAAATCAGATTATGAAATTTGTTCTGATAAAACATTCTTTTCGAGATTTCCTAATGTTTTCCAAAATTGCAATTATCTTTTCGGGATTATATTTTCTTCACATTTTTTTCAATAGTCCTGCAGAAATATGCTGAAGCGGTATGTCGAAATAAGGCACCATCTTCTTCAGTTTTTTCAATCTAGCAATTGTATCCAAATCGATCAAATCTGGATATAGATATAAAACTCTATATTTGAAATTTCAGTTTATATTTTCTATCTGTTCCAATAAATCCAAAATCATAGTTTGGCCATATAAATCTTCACCATATCTGCTTGTATCTTGTGAAATTAGAATTATTTCTTTTATGCCAGATTTTACCATATTTTCTACTTCTTTCAAAATTTTAGTCATATCTAGCGATTTCTGTTTCCCTCTAATCTTCGGGATGATGCAGAAAGTACAACAAGTGCTGCAGCCCTCAGCTACCTTCAGATACTCAAATCCAAGCAAAGAATTTGTATATGCTCTAGGACTTTCAGAGAATTCAAACTTACCGAATTTAGATTTCTGTTTACCATCATATATTTTTTTCAATGCAAAAATATCAAAATCTTTCCAAGACAAAAGCATAATATTTTTGTTTTTTAGCATCAGCTTCCATTCTTTAAATTCTGCTTTTGCATCTTCATCTTTTCCCACATCGATTTCTTTGAATGTCTGGAAATATTGGGCTCCACATCAGAGTATTATTATTTTTTTGTTTTGTACCAAAAGGTCTTCGATCTCAGCCATCATCTCCTGTCTACCAGAGGACAAAAATCCACAAGTATTTAAAAAAACAAAATCTACATCCTGATCATATGCGTCAGTGAAATATTTCAGATCATAATCTGGTTCAGTTTCAGTAAGTGTAAATATCCTACCAAGCAAATATTGTGTATCTACTAGATTTTTGGTACATCATAAATTTATACAAGAAAACTTAAATATTTTCATAAAGTCATTGATTAATTAAAGCTATAAATAGATAATGAAATCGGACTTTAATACAACGTTTTTACATTTAATTATTATCTAGAAAGTGCAGCAAAAAAATAACTTGACAAATCATATAAAATATATATAAACAAATCGTAACAATAAGGTTACAATAAAACAAAAAATAAACAAAAAAAACAAACATTATGAACACAAATGACAACACACAGGAAAAGTGGTCTTTTAAAAAATGGTGGAAGGGTTTATTTGGCAACAAAGAAACCGAAGATGAGAATGAAGAGTTAGTAGATGAACAGCAAGAACAACAACTGCAGGAAGATCGGCCGAAGAAATCGCTTTGGTGGTTATGGCTACTTATTGCTGTGGCTTTATTGGCAGTTCTGGCAATTGTATTTTGGCCTTCTGATGACAAGAAGACCGATGGAAATGGAGGAACAGAACAAGTTGATCCGACACCATCGCCGAATCCAAATCCAAATCCAAATCCGGCTCCTAATCCTGCACCAGCTCCGCTTGTTCAAATCGAAATTCCGGTATCAGCTATCACTGGCGAATACCAGTGGTCGAATATTCCGGCATCTAAACAATCTCAGTTGATTGAAACTGACTCACCTGACCTACAAGGCGAGAAAATTCTTCTTGCTCATAAGGTAAAAGGTTTGCCTTCGGGGAAAACGCTTATCTGGATCCAGACTGAAACCGCAGACGGTTCAGTACGAAACATCCTCACCGACGAAAGTCACGTTACGTTAAAGTAAAAAAACAAAACAAAAAAAATTACAACAATGAAAACATTATTTATTTTAATCATTGCCCTGTTCGCAATCACAGTTACACAGGCGCAAAACGGATCAATTCCATTCTCTTATGACCGAACTATCGAATGGTCAAAGGTTGATGTTGGGACACAAAAAACATTGCTTGGCTATGCTAATAATGGTAAGTATGATGCCTCAGTAGCAATCGAGGCAGAAAGTATTACCCAGACCGTATTAGTCAAGGGAGTGAAATCCAGATCTGGAAAGATTGAAGACCAGGTATGGTTGACCGTCAAAAAGGCAGGAAAAGAAGTTAACTATTTATTTGCGCTTTCCTCACTACCTATTATTGATGGTCAGTGTTGTGTACTGAAAATTACAGCCCACAGAGGCGATTCGGACTATTAGTCCAAACCAACGTTTATTTAACGGAAAAAACTGCAGGGATTTATGCCTTGCAGTTTTTGCTTATAGAAAATTTTTTACTAAACTGATTCCTTTGTTACATAGACTTTAGATTTCAATCATAAGTTATCATATATAACTCATTCTGATAATGTATTTATACAACCACTACTCACTCTTTTTTTATTTAAATCACTTTCTGAAAATATTTTTACCCTTTCTCATTTTCTATCTTTTCATAGATAATAATTGTGGAATCATAATGTGAATCCATCAGGGTTTCTTACATCATATTGATTTTCTTCTGGCCACAAGGCCACATATTCACCTGGACCAGCATATTCTGGGCTAAATATATGAGCTTCATTTCAAGGACTTTGACTATCTTCTGGTATATTATACATACCACCAGGTGTAGTTTTAAATCATGGTTTTCTACTTCTCATACCATCTTTTTCATAGGCATCATTTGCTTGATCTCATTTATTACTTCCAAGCAAAACAGGATTTTTACTTATCAATCTATGATCTGCAGAGAAAACATACATATTAAAATCTGATTTTGAAACTATAGCGAAACTACGACCTGCATTTAGATTTTTTTCCAAGAATTCCTTATATTTATTTTTTACGTCACTTGATATACTTGCGTTATTTTCTATATCTTCTCATCTTAGTCCAAACAACGGATTTTTCATCCTATTCAATGTAAGTTTTCAAAGTAATCCATCAGCCTTATTATCCTTATATTTTGATCCATCTTTCATTCCAAGATAAATTTGCATAGATTTCACATCTCATTTCAAAAGATATTTTTCAAGTTGTTTCTTAACCTCATTATTCTTTATCTTAGAAATCTCATTTATAAGATTATCCAAACTAACTCATATTAACTTTCATTTCAAGACTGCTGGTAGTATATTAATTGAAATCTCTGGCTCTTTAATTGGTTCTTTAATTGGTTCTTTAATTGGTTCTTTAATTGGTTCTTTAATTGGTTCTTTAATTGGTTCTTTAATTGGTTCTTTAATTGGTTCTTTAATTG
>JAYSML010000079.1:0-6587 GCA_043724745.1 bacterium | reverse complement strand
GATAGATCATAAATTAACACATGCCCTACCCTGCCTCATATGAGAACTCATAGTATAATATACACTAGTAGATTTTCTGTTTCATTTTCTAATATATGTTTTATTTTTGTGTATTTATCTGGAATTCGTTTGCTGGCTTGATACTTTAGAAAAACATATCATAATAAGAAGCTGATAGCATAAAATATACCGTATCGATATATGTTTATTGTACCTATAGAGAAAGCAATCATTATTTTTTGGTTCTTAATTAAAAATTAATATCTTTGGGTTTGGCTTGATCAGGTTCATTCCGACTCCCCCGCTTTTTCGTGCAGGTTTTTTAGATCTCATTCGTTTCACATAAATGAGTTAAATAGATTTTTAATGTATTGGTAGCCATTGTAGTTTCATTGTCATTTGATTTGTTGTATCTGTTTTATTAAATTATTGCCATTTTGCTGAGTTTGGTTTAGAATATTTCTTTCTTGTTGGTCTAATACATCCTTGTATTCGGCTTCTCCATTTCATTTTTTACTTTGCTGATCTCATTCTTGTTTTTTTTCTCATTCTTCCTTCTTGTCTCAATTTTGTTTATCTCAGTCCTTTTTCTCACCTTTATCATCCTCTTGTTCTTTTTTAGATTCTCAATCTTTATTTTTCTCTTTTTCTGATTGTTTTTGTAGGTCTTTCATCATCTGACTTACGGAATTTGATAAGTTTTCATTTAACTGACTATCATTTTTTGATCAATTACATAATTGAGTGATTCATTCTGGGGACGGACTTTCTAGTATTTGACTAATCTCTTTTTGTTGTTTGAGATATTCTTCCATTGATTTTTTTGCATCTGAAGTCTTTTTTAATACATCCTCAAAAGATGTTCATTTACATTTACTTGGATCGTTTAGTTTGTCTCAAATTATACTTTTATAATCTTGTTCTTTTTTTGTAAGTTCGTTTTTAATATTTCTTAGTTGGATTTGATTGTTGGTGATTATATTTATTAGATTGGATATACAAGTGTCTACAGATGATAGCCTATTTAATTTTTCAAGTTGATTTGTTTGTTCATCTATTATTTTATCAACCTTTTCTAATGTGTTCTTAATCTCTGAAATTAGAGATCATCCCTCTTGGTAGCAAGTCTTGGTTTCAATTAATATTAATAGATTTTCTGCCGTTTTCTTGTTCTTTTGGATGTAGCCATTTAAGTCTGAATTTAATTGAATTTTATCAGCGATTTCTAAATCTTGATTTACTTGTGCTATTAGAAGCCTAGCTTGTTGCAGTCATGTTAAATCATTCTGTTTAGCCAGGTCGTATGATTGGATAAGTTTAATAGTTCATTTATTGAAGTAGTCCTGTGAGTTATCTCAGCTTATATATTTTTTTGCTTCTTCGAATTTTTTATTCTTTATGTTTTTAAATATTTGGAGCAAAAGTCGTTCATTTTTTAGTTTGTTTGGGATATTTTTAAAATTTCGAGTGATGGAATGGGGATTTAATAAAAAAGCATCTTCTTTTGTTCGTTTTCAAAAGCTACGTATCGATAAAAATCAAAAAAAAATTATTAACACCAATAGGATGTATATAAAATTTTTCGTTCTCTTTGTATTAAAATTTTCCATAACGATAAAAAATATTGATAATTATATTCACGAGCTTAGATTATAAATTTCTTTGTTTAGTTCAATGAGAAAATTTTATTATTCAATCTGGTATTGTTTTAATATATCTGTTATTTGGCTTAATTCTTGTGATATATTTGCTTTTATTGTTTCGAAGTTAGCTATTATTATATCTTGTTTTTTGTATAAAAAATCATATTTTTCTGCTAATGTGTTGGTCAAAAAAGTCATTTTGTCGAGTATTGCTTGTTTTGAATTAGATTCTATTCTGTTTGTAGATATACATTTGTCTGACTCTTTAGATTGGTTTATAGATATATCCATTGTGGTTAAATCTTCTTTTTCTAGTGCTTGAAAATATGATTTATCCGATAAAGACTTTTGCTTAGAGCAATTTTCAAGTTGTGAAATATTGTCGTTAATTTCCAGTTCCAAATTATTTCTAAAATAATCAGATGTTTCTATAGTATGATTAGCTTGTGATAAAAAGTCCTGTAGAGTTTTTGGTTTATCTCTGGATATATCGAGAAGAGTTATGATATCTATTCATGCATAGTACTTTAGTTTAGCTAATATTTCTAATACTTCAGGATTTGTTTCTGAATTATATCATTTGTTTGTTTCGAATTTATTTCATATTTGTATTTGTTGCAATGAAATATTGTATATGTAGCTTGAAATTTCTAATAAATCAGTATGTATATTGGTTTGGCTACTATCTTTTTGGAGTATTTCAAAATTACTATTGGATCACAGGGTGATGCAAATTATATTAATTATAATTAATGACATAGCTGTTATGATTTTTTTCATATTATTTGATAGTATTTAATATTTCAGCCATTGGTAAAAATATAGAGGCTACGATTGATCATATAATTACTGCTATAAATGCTAGTATTAATGGTTCCAAAAAGGACATAAGAACGTCTATTTTGGTTTCAAGTTGTTCACGGTAGAATCAGGATATTTTACTTAGGATTGATGATATTGTTCATGTTTCTTCTCATATATGTATAATTTGTATTAATATTGGATCAAAAAGTTTTGATCATTCCATTGACTCTGCGAATGTAAATCACGATTTCAAATCTCTTTTGATTTCTATTACTTTTTTCTTGTAGTGAAAGTTTGAGAAAATATTACTTATTAATTTTAAAGATAATACGGGATTTACTCATGCTTGATAAAGTTGTCATAGTGTGTTGGAAAACTTATACATGTAGAATGATTTGATAACATCTTTTATAACTGGTAGGTTTATCATTATGCCATCGATTAGAGCTTTGAAGGGTAGAAAATATTTGTATAATATTTTGTATGTTATTGTTATAAACGCTACTAGGAAAAACACAATATATCAGTCATTCCTTAGAAAATCGGATAGATGTAGTATTATTTTTGTAATTTGCGGTAAGCTTTCCTCTGATGGGAACATACCGACTATTGATGGTATTACATATATCATTAGAATGACAACGGCGATTATGGAAAACGCGACCAAAATACTTGGATAACTAATTGCTTTTTGAATCTTTTGTCTTAGTTTTTGGGCACTTTCAAGTTCTGTTGCAATTTGATTTAATACATCCGGTAGATTTCACATAATTTCTGATGATTCTATAAGTGCGATTTCATCTTCGGTGAAAAAATATCATAAATCGCGCATTGCTGTTGAGAGGTTACTTCATTCGTTAACCTTTTTTAATATTTCTTCTAATATCATTACTAATCATTTATTTGCTTCTGATTTTTTTATAGACGTCAATGCGTCTCTCATTCATAATCATGCTTTTTGTGTCAGAGCAAGTAGTCTAAAAAGATTAGTCTTATGACTTAGTCATGGCATATTTAAATTTAGAATAATGTTTTCTATAAATCATTTTTTTTTAAGTTCTTCCATTTTGTTATTAACTATATAATTTAAAATCTTATTTTAATATATCTATATACTTCATCAAGAGTCGTAAATCATTTGATTATTTTGAATACTCAATCTCTTTCGAGATTAATCATTCAATTTTTTAAAGCATATTCTTCTATTTCAAAGGCGGATTTTCATTCAAGTAGCATTTTTTTAAGGTCATCAGAGTAATCCATTAATTCATATAATCAGGTTCTTCATTTGTATCAACTTCATTTACAGTTTTGGCATGTTAGTCAGGTTTGTGGGTCCTTGCCTGTTCATGCGTATATCATTCAATTAGTTATGAAACTATCCCATTGATCTTTTGTTATTCATCTGCTTATTATTTCTTTTTTTAGTAATTGTTTGTCAAAATTGTAAAAGCTTTTCTTTGCATATTCATATTTGGGATCATTTTTGACTGATATTTTGGCTTTACAGTGTTCACAACTTGTTCTACAAAGTCTTTGTGCCATAACTAGATTAAAGGTTCATGCTAACATATAAGGCTTTGCTCATATATTATATACTCTGGTTATGGTTTCGGCTGCAGAATTTGTATGGATAGTAGAGAAAACTAGGTGTCATGTCATGGCTGCTTCCATCGACATATCTAATGTTTCTTTATCACGAATTTCTCATACCATTATAATATCTGGATCTTGCCTTAGTGCTCATCTAAGTCATGCAGCAAAGTTGAATCATATATCAGCCCTGATTTGTGCCTGATTTAATCATATCATTTTATTTTCTACAGGATCCTCATATGTAATTATGTTTACTTCGGTTTTGTTTATATAATCTAGAGCAGCATAAAGCGTGGTTGTTTTACCTGATCATGTTGGTCAGGTGGTTAAAATAATTCAGTTTGGATATGTTATATGTCTTAGTATTATATTTTTATTGTTTCATTCAATTCATAATTTTTCTAATTGGGGTGTCTTTTTTGATTTATCAACGATACGCATTACTAACTTTTCTCATCGAACTGTAGGTAATGTGTTTGCACGCAGATCGATTTCTTTATTTGTTTGTGTAATACTGGAAACTCTGGCATCTTGTGGAATCCTTTTTTCGTCTGGTCTCATTTGTCATGATTCAATCTTGAATTTAGAGATAATACTTTCGTGTAATATTCTAGGATATTGTGCTAATTCTTCCAAAATTCAATCAATTCTGAGTCTTATTCTACAATAGTTCTCTAGTGGTTCGATATGTATATCTGAAGCCTCTTTTTCTACTCAAATAGTCAAAAGATTATCAAAAATTTTAATAACGTCTGATTCTATAATGGCTTTGTCTAATTTTTCTTTGAATTCTGTTATATCTATCATAGAGTTTATAGGTGTGTAAATGTATATTTTTCTTAATTAATTATAGCTAAAAATCTTTTTTTTGCAAAAAAAACCGTATATTCTTTGCTTTAATATTTGTAATTAGTGGTTGAAAAACCCCCATATTATACTATATATTATCCCAATGTCTTTTTTATTATATTATTGTCTATGAATAATCAGATCTTTTGGCTTGTAATTTGAATAGTTATATGAATTAGTTTGTGATATTTAGTGGCTAAGATGTATTTCTTTATAAAGATAAAAGGCCATAGAAAGGATGCTGTTTGAAGGTCTCGTTCAGTAGTTATGTGATATGTAAATGAAAAAATAGCGCCGTTATTGCCAGATTTCCCTTATTCTTACAAAGATTTAGTATTTTTGTGAAAATGAATAGATTATATAGTTTTCGATGGATTATATGAGTGAGAATTAAAAAAAATTGTTTTTTTGGAAATAAAATCTGGAAAATCTATGTTGAATAAAAATGAAAAGATGATTAAGTCTTGTATAGACTCGAAAAATATTTTTTATAGAGTTTGGCATAAGAATTAGGAAAATTATCTTCTAGCGTCGCTAATATAGTCGTATTTAGAAATAAAGTCTTTGTTATCTATGTTTGTTTTTGTCTTTAAATTATAGGTTTCAACACTTATTGTTCATTCTAATTTTCATGTTTGTTTTTTAGTTATGTTCACTCATTTTGTTTGTTTTCAGAGTAATATAGCTACGAAATAATTGGAATTTCATTTATTTAACTCTTTGAAATATATTGGATATTCAGAATTATTTTTTATTTCAAATTGTTTACCCATTTCATATATTGCTGCATCGTCTCAAAATACATAATCGCTATAGTATGCACTAAGTCGTACGCTGTGTGAGTATCTTTTTGTGATTTCAATTTCTGGTAAAATTAGAGATGTTCTAAATAATTGTGTAATAAAGCCACATACTCATCAATAAAATTTTAAATTTTGGGGTCAGGATCATTTGCAATATCATGGCAGGTAACTTAAGTGTTTATTTAAATTTATACTTTCATTTGTTTTTAAAATCATTCCGTCAAAGCTATTTAATGCTACTGTATAATTTTGTCTTGTACACCTTTTTAGTATAGATAAATCCTTATTGGTTGCATAGAATCACAGATTTTTAATACTATAAAATGCTATATGTTTTTTGTTTAAATGTATCAATTTGTTTTGTTTTTCTGCGTCTATTAATATCTGTTTTGCTCATAGTGAATATGGATATATATCTAGATTTTCTTTGAATATAGGAAAAGTTCATTCATAAGAAAAGCTTACTTCATTTTCGTTATAGCTTGTTCAAAATCAATCTATGTAAGTTCGAAGATAATCTATTGCTTCTTTGTATTCTAATGTTGGTAATTTATTTTGTAATATACACGAAGGCGAGACTAAATAATTATCTTCATCTTGTTTATCTATTAAACAATCTTTATCTTTTTCTAGTATAATATCGTTTATTAATTTTTTTTGGTTTATGTTTTGGATAGATTCCTTTTGATAATAGTCAAAATCTATAATATCATAAGCATATACATTACATATTACTATTAGAATTGGCATAATTGATTTAATTATTGTCGTCTTCATAAATTGAATTTTTCTGTATTGAATAAATTAGGTTTTTTTGTAATGTATAACATGTGATACATGACTAATTATAGTTATTATTTCGAATATGTCAAAAAAATAAGGCGGTATTATA
>JAYSML010000078.1:0-8211 GCA_043724745.1 bacterium | reverse complement strand
AACTCTCTTTTAGAGGGATTGCTTTCAGTAAAAAAGGAAGTAATGTCAAAAGAAGAACTAGATGAAGAAATTCTAAATGATATGAATAATCAATTACACGAATTGGTTGGTAAATTATGAGAAAATATGAAAATAGGCGAGGTTGTTGTTACAAACAAAAATGCCTATATGTATAATCATCCATGAAATAAGGTTGCTTCATTGATCTTCTATGAATGAAACAACTCAGATATAGCAAAAGAATTGGCTTTACAGGTTACTGCTATGAATCCAACATATGTATCTTATGATTCTATTGCAGAAGACTACAAAAATAAATTAGCTGAAGAATATCGTGAAGAATTATTAAAATCAGGAAAACCAGAAGCTATGATAAATCAAATATTAGAATGAAAACTAAGAAAAACATTAGCTGATCAGGTATTATTGGAACAAGAGTACATAAGAGATGGAGGAAAAAAAGTTAAAGAAATATTACCCGAAGGTTTCAAGGTTACAAACTTTATAAGAATATCCGTTTTTTAGGTTTTATTATTTATAAGCATAAGAATGCAAAATTACGAATTAGTTCTTGTCTTGAATACATGACTTTCCGACAAGGATCGCGAAAAAGTAATACAGGATTTTGAAAGTGGAATAGAAAAAAATATATTAGAGAAGGATGAAATATGATTATTGACTACTGCTTATCTTTTGAAATGAAAGAAAGATTTATTTAAGGCGTATTATATATCATATTATTTACATGCGGAACAAAGCGATCTTTTGACTATAAAAGAATCTTTGCTTTTCAATAAAAGCATTAGTAGATATTCAATATTCAAAATGAGCAGACAGCAATTGTTTTTCCATTTTGAAAAATTACATACTGAACTTAATGAAATAATTTCTTCTCGAGATGACAAGAAAACATGACAGAAGGTATCGTTCTTTATGAACCTAAAAAACAAAAAGTACATCAATTGGAAATCTCTTCCTATGTTGAAAAAATACATTACTAGATTTTGAGATATCAAACCAAGAAAATATACAAAAAATTCTGTAGTAATTCAAAAGGCACTAAGAACAGAAATACTTAGATCTAGAGAATTATGAGTACTAGAATACATAAAGTAATAATATATACGTTATATAATTTGAATTTATTTTTTAAATCAGAAATATGGCAAGTAAACTTAGGAGGATAAGAAAATATGCTCGACGTAGAAGATTAAATAAACATTGATTTAGAGTTAGAATGCAAACATCCTCATGAAGAAGAGTACTTTCTAGAAGGAGACAAAAATGAAGAAAAACATTAACAGTAAGAAAGTCTTAATTTCTAAGATATAATTTTTTGTTAATCAGGGAATATTTAATATATATCTGTTTCCTCATATAGCTGTCCTAATATCATGTTTATTTTCTTAATCCAGCACAATAAATATGGCAACAAAAAAAACTACTCCAAAAAAAGACATAAAAGTAACAAAAAAATCAGAAAAGAAGATTGTTAAAAAAACTACTGAAACAAAAAAGACAGTGGCTCTTCTTCCTGTTACAAAAAAAACTCCAATTAAGTTGGAAAAGAAGCTTATAAGTCCAAAAAATACTCTAGCGGATGAATTATTCAAGGATAATGTGAAAATTCATGATAGAATATTCCTTAGGGCTCCCAAAAAATATGCTGAGATTCCAGATCTATTGGAATTACAAAAAAAATGATATGAATGTTTTGTAAATTACCATATTCATAAATTATTTGAATCCATAAATCCTGTTCGAGATATAGCTTGAGAAAAGATGTATGTAACTATTTCTGATATAAAAATTTCAGATCCTATGGATGGTGCTAAAATGTGTAAGAAAAAAGAGCTTACATACTGAGGTATCATTACATGAAAGGTAAAATTAGTAGACTCAGTAAATAAAAAAACCTTGTTTAGTAAGCAGGCAAACATATGAATACTTCCGCTTATGACACCATCGGGTTCTTATGTTGTCAACTGAGTTGAAAGAGTTATTATATCACAAATAATTAGATCATACGGTATATTTTTCGCTAAAAAGGATTTTAGTTATTCGTTCAAGATAATACCAGAAAACTGACCTTGGTTAGAAGTTCAAGTAGAGAAGTCATGAGTAGTAGTAGCTAGGATAAATAAATCAAGAAAATTTCCTATTACTGCATTGCTTAGAGTTTTTGGAATAGAAACAGATGATGAGATAAGAGCATTTTTCGGCGATTGTTTTGAAGAAGATGATTTCAACTATTTAGAAGTTACTCTAAAAAAAGATACTACTAGAGATTCTCTTTCTGCAGCAGAACTTATATACAACAAAGTTAGACCTTGAGAACTTATTGATTCTTTGAGTGCTTTGGATTACATCAAAAATCAATTTTTGAATCCAGAAAGAATATGTGTTTGAAGAATTGCTAGACGTAAAATAAATGCAAAATTATTTCTGAATAAACCACTAGACTGAGATGTAGCGAATATCATAGATTCAGAAGATATGATAGCGTCTATGAAATATCTATTCAATCTATCTAATGGTAAAAAATGATATTATGTAGATGATTCAGATCATCTATCAAATAAGCGTGTAAGGATAATGTGAGAAATTCTTTTCTCTCACCTACAGCCAGTAATGAGGAAATTTACAAAAAGTATAAAAGGAAAATTAAGTATATTAAATACAGAGAACCCTATCAAAATAACAGATCTTGTAAACTTCAAAATCATAGATAATTCTATCAAAAGTTTCTTTGCTACTTCACAATTATCTCAATTCTTAGACCAAATTAATCCACTGTCTGAAATAGAACACAAGAGAAGAATAACTGCTCTTGGACCTGGCTGATTAAAAAGAGAAACAGCTAAGTTTGAAGTGCGTGATGTTCATCCTTCTCATTATGGTAGAATATGTCCAATTGAAACGCCAGAATGACAAAATATCTGATTGGTAATATATCAGTCATTATATAGTAGAATTAATTCTGAATGATTTTTGGAAACTCCAGCTTTAAAAATTTTCCGTGAAGCTGCTCCAAAAAAAGAACTTCTTGAAAATAGAATTGCTCATCGTGATATATTTGAATTGGATTCCAAATGAAAACCAACTAAAAAAACTATAGTAAAAGAAGATAATTATATAAGCAAGGATGCGGCAAAAGAAATAGAAAAGCATTATTGAAAATTAGGTAAAGCAATAACTGTTAAACCATATTTTTCTTGAGAAATAGAATATCTATCTCCAGAGTTGGATGAAAGAGTTTTTGTTGCAGATCCTACAACTCCATTGGATGCCTACAATAACATAAGAGATCTTCGTATAGCAGCTAGGCATTTCAACGAAATGTGAGCATTTCATGTAAATGAGATTACCCATATAGATGTTAGTCTATCTCAGATATTCAGTCCGAATACTTCACTTATCCCATTTGTAGACCATAATGATGCCGTACGTGCATCAATTGCAACAAACCAACAGCGTCAAGCTTTGCCTTTGTTGAAAATGGAAACACCATTAGTTGGTACTTGACTTGAGAGAGATATAGTGCAAATGACTAACGCCGTTATCAATGCTGAATGAGATTGAGAAGTGATTTATGTAGACTGAAAAAGAGTAAAAGTAAAATATAAATTTTGAATAAAAGAATATAATTTGATCAATTTTGAAAGATCAAATAGTAAAACATGTATTAATCAAATTCCTAGAGTTTCATTATGACAAAAAGTTTCAAAAGGCGATTTATTAGCAGAAGGACCTTGTTCTCTTGGTTGAGAAATGGCATTAGGAAAAAATCTTAGAATAGCATTTATGCCATGGAAATGATATAATTACGAAGATGCGATCGTTATCTCACAAAGATTAGTAAAAGATGATGAACTAACATCCATCCAAATAGAAGAACATGAAATCGAAGTAGCAGATACTAAGCTCGGACCTGAAGAAACTACAAATGATATACCATGAGTTTCTATGTCTAAACTAAAAAATTTAGATGATGATGGTGTAGTTAGAATATGATCTAGAGTTAAATGATGAGATATCTTGATATGAAAAATCACACCAAAAAGCGAATGAGAATTATCACCAGAAGAAAAATTAATTCAGGCTATATTTTGAGATAAATCCAAAAATGTAAAAGATACATCATTATATGTTCCATCTTGAAGTGAATGAAAAGTAGTAGACGTAGTTATACTTGATGCTAAAAAATGAGATAATCTTATGGCTTGAGTAAGAAAAAAAATAAAAGTATATGTTGCTACAACTAGAAAGATAGAATTATGAGATAAACTAGCATGAAAGCATGGAAATAAGGGTATAGTATCCATTGTTGTTCCAGAAGAGAATATGCCATATACAGAGGATGGTAAACCTATAGATATGGTGTTAAATCCACT
Source organism: bacterium (assembly GCA_043724745.1). Taxonomy (GTDB): domain Bacteria; phylum Patescibacteriota; class Gracilibacteria; order Absconditabacterales; family Absconditicoccaceae; genus JAYSML01. The sequence continues at coordinate 3,817 of JAYSML010000078.1, read as the reverse complement.
ATGAGTAATCTCACGTATGAACCTATGACAACTTTTCGAGTCTCAATTATGATACTTAGCTAATTTCCTAGGAGTAAAGTTTGCTGTTCCAACTTTTTCAAAATTTTGAACAGAGGATATATCCTCAATAGCTAGTTCATGTGGTATAGATAATCTTAAATTTCCACTTTACGATGGAGAAACATGAGAATTATATCAACAAAGAGTAACTGTATGATATATGCATATACTTAAGTTAGTACATATGGTTGAGGATAAAATTCATGCAAGATCAGTTTGACCTTATTCTCTAATTACACAACAACCCCTATGATGAAAATCAAGACAGTGATGACAAAGATTTTGAGAGATGGAAGTTTGGTCTTTGGAAGCATATTCTGCTGTTTACACTCTTCAAGAAATGTTGACGGTAAAATCAGATGATGTTATATGAAGAAATAAACTTTATGAATCTATAATAAAAGGACAGAAACCAAAAATTTGATGATTACCAGAATCATTCAATTTAGTTACATATCTATTCAAGGGACTTTGCCAAAATGTAGAACCTTTGACGGCAGAAGAAATGGAAGACTTACATCAATACAGAATAAAAAGAATAACTGATTTGTGATTGTCTTGAGTTTTGACTAGTAAAATATCTTGAGAAGTTGCACCTGAATGAGACGAAGAAGCATCACACGAAAAGGACGAAATTATAGATAATGTTATACAGGAAATGGAAGATTTTTGAGAGTTAGAATAATAATAAAAATTTTTAAAAAATAATTTTCTATGCATGTACAAAACAAAATTTGAGGGTCTTGTTGTAAGGCTTGCATCAGTAGAGGACATAGAGAAATGGTCTCATGGTATAGTTGATAATCCAGATACAGTAAACTATAGAACATGAAAACCAAAACAGGGTTGATTATTTTGTGAATCAATTTTTTGACCTGTGAAAAATTATGAATGTAGTTGTGGAAAATACAAATGAGTCAGATATAAATGAATCGTTTGTGAAAGATGTTGAGTAGAAGTTACAAGTTCTAGAGTTAGAAGATCTAGAATGTGACACATAGAATTGGCAGTGCCAATCTTACATGCATGGTATAAATCTAGCCCATCAGGATGAACTCATCAATTATTATGATTATCTGCTAATGAAATAGATAAGATACTTAGTTTTGTAAAATATGTCGTTGTAGAAAAACTAGATGATAAATCTAAAGCTAAGATTAAAGATAAAATAAAAGAGGACTACGAAAACAAAGTAAAAGAATTAGAAAAACTCTACAAAGATGAATTAGAAACCTCAAAAGAATCAAGTAAAAAAAATAAGGAAACAGAAAAATTATATCAAGAGAATAAAGAGAGTTTGGACAAAGAATTTAATAGAATTAAATCTATTGTATCAGATTTAGACTTTTGATCTACTATATTAGAAAGTGATTACAGAAATATATTCTATCAGTTTAATGACTTAATTCAATTTTTGTCTTGACCAGAAGCATTGCTAAAAATGCTACAAGATATAGATGTAGAGAAATGTATAAGAGAAAGAATCAAGGAGTTTCCCACTGTTAAATCAGACGAACATAAAAAAAAGGCTATAAGTCTTATTAAGCTTCTTATAAATTTGCACATATCTGGTGTTAAACCAGAGAATATGATGATAAAGAAATTACCAGTTATTCCACCGGATCTTAGGCCAGTAGTACAATTAGAGTGAGGAAAATTTGCATCTTCTGATGTAAACCTCTTCTATAGACGTGTACTTATGAGAAATATCAGGTTGAAAAAAATGATACAGGTATGAATGCCTGACGTTGTGAAAAAAAACGAAATCAGACTTTTACAAGAGGCAGTAAATAACCTTTTGGTATGAGAAAAGAACAATACATGAGGTGCTTGAGCATGAATAAAGGTTTTCAAATCTTTGTCAGATATGCTTTCAGGTAAAGAAGGAATATTCAGAAAAAATCTACTATGAAAGAGAGTTGATTATTCTGGAAGATCAATTATTACAGTTTGACCAGAACTTAGACTAGATGAATGTGGACTACCTCTTTATATAGCGGTTAGAATTTTCACTCCATTCATTATATGAAAACTTATAGAAAAAAAGATAGCATACACTCCTAAACAAGCAGAAAAGTTAATAAAAGAGGAGTCTCCAGTAGCATTGAAATTTTTGGAAGAAGTAATTAAGGATAAATATGTACTTCTAAATCGTGCTCCAACACTACATAGATTGTCTATTGAAGCATTCAAAATTATTCTTATGCCAGGAAAAACAATAAGGATTCACCCTCTTGTTTGTCCAGCGTTTAATGCCGATTTTGACTGAGATCAGATGGCTGTACATTTGCCGATTTCTGATGAGGCACAAAGAGAAGCAAAAGAACTTATAGCGTCAGATAAAAATATTTTGAAGCCTGGTTCTTGAGAGCCTACTATTACTCATTCTCAAGATATGGTTCTATGAATATACTACCTTACAGATTCTTATGATATCAGATACCCAGAAAATAGAAGTGAAGAAGAACGAACAAACTTAAATCCATTAAAGTGAATATTTGAATCAATGGATGCGGTTATGAAAATGTATCACAACTGAAATCTTCATCTAAAAGATAAAATACTTTTGAAATACGAAGGCGAGGTTCTGACTACTATGGTTTGAAGAGTTATATTCAATACAATTTTACCAGAAAAAATAAGATTTATAAATACAAAAATAAAGTCAGGAGATCTAAAGAGAATTCTAAGTAAAATATTCGATACATATGATATGCCTACGACAGTAATAGTTGCTGATGATATCAAGGATTTTTGATTTAAATATTCTACTATATGAGCTACATCTATCAATATTTTGGACATGAAAGTGCCAAAAACTAAAGATGATATACTTAAGGTTTGAGAAGAAAAAGCGAATGAAATATACAAATATTTCTTCAAATGATTTTTTTCAGATGATGAAAAACACAGACTTATAGTTAGACTTTGGAGTGATGTTAAGTCAAAAATAGAAGAAAGTCTAAAAAATATGACTTGACCATGACAAGATCTTTATACCATGGTTGATTCCAAAGCTAGATGATCACAAACACATATCACACAGATATCTTGAATGAAAGGTCTAGTAGTTGATCCTAAATGAGATGTTATAGAACTTCCAATCAAAAACTCTTTCGTAGAATGATTGAAACCTATAGAATACTTTATCTCTGCGCATGCTGGTAGAAAAGGAAAGGCTGATACAGCTTTGAGAACTGCTGAATCTGGTTATCTTACTAGAAAACTTTGTGACTCTTCACAAGAAATCATTGTAAGATGTCGTGATTGTGGAACAGAAGATTACATGTCATTTACAAAAGAAGAAGCTGAACTTACTTGAGAAAATTTCTACACACTTATCAAATGAAGAGTATTGGCAGAAGATATAAAAGATGATAACAATAATATAATCATAAGTAAATGAGAATTACTTCTCAAAGAAAATGTAGAAATAATAGAGAATATGGCTCTTAGTTCTATCAAAATTAAATCATCTTTGACTTGTGAAAGTCTAAGTTGAGTTTGTCAGAAATGTTATGGAATGGATCTTTCTACAAGACAAATGGTAGAAATATGAACTGCAGTATGAATCATTGCCGCTCAGTCTATCTGAGAACCGTCTACTCAGCTTACTTTGGATACTTTCCATGAGTGATGAGTTGCGGGTAAATGAGCTTGATGAGATATGGCTCAAGGTATAGAGAGAGTAAAACAATTATTTGAAGTAAGACCGCCAAAACATCCAGCTATTATAGCTCCTTTTGATGGAAAGATT
>JAYSML010000077.1:0-4410 GCA_043724745.1 bacterium | reverse complement strand
GATTCAAGAAAAAGAAGATAAACAAGAACAAATAAGAGAAGTTTTGGATGTAGATATTCCAATCAAAACCTATCTTAAAAGCAAACATGGAACAGTCTTTAAACAAATGTTGTCTAATATTTGAAATATCGAAGACATCAATAAATATATCAATATAATTTGTTCTCTAGCTTTCAATAATCGAGAACAACCAAAACGTTGATTTGATATGGTTATCGATCCAGAATTTTTTATGGATAAAGAGAGATTACTAGATCGACTAAAAAAAGTACTTTCTGATGATATTCATGTCTTTTTGCTTGGACCAATAGATATAGATCTTTTGACCCATGTGGTTATAAAAACAGGCCTGTCGGATAAGAGCGAAGAAGAAGTAAGAGAAGTTCTTATTTCAAAAATTACGCATATGCCACGAGAAGATTGTATTAGAAGTATATTAAAATATGCTGCCTTTCATAGTATCGATATTTATACATGAACGAATGATAATATTAAACAGATTATAAAGGAAAAACTTTTAAAGATAGATTGTACCAAATTAGAGGATGCAAAATTTGTACTTACTGAATTTTCAGAAAACAATAATGATATGAATCAATCTAAAGGTATAAATAAGGCCTTTGATATATATACACAAAATCCAGACAAAAAGCTTATACTAATGAGCGCTCTCGATATTGAAACATTGAAAAAATTTAATAAAGATAACGCAAAATTAGAGTTTTTACTTACCAAAAACAATGTAAGATTTTTATATTTATTTGATCCTACAGCATTTGAAAGCTTTAAACAAGAAACTTGATTTAGTGTAGAAAATTTTGATGAAAAATTACAACCCAGACCTATCCAAACATTTGATCCTAGAATATTAGAAACGCTCTTTGAACCAGATTATCTTTCTACTATTACAATCAAAATGGGAATTAATAAACCAGACAATGCTATTGAAAACATGAAAAACATACTCAAAAAACTTAATCTAAAAAATATTCAGGATTGTGTTTTTATAGATGTATGTGCAAAATATAAGGAATGACAATATTTGCAAAATATGGAGTGATTAGATGTTGCTATGGATGAACTGAGACAAAATTCTTATAAAAAAATCATACTTATGACTCCTTTAGGGTATAGTGCAGAACTCAAAGCAATGGCAAAAAGGGCATCGAAAGAAGATAAACTAGATTTTCTATTGGGGAGAAAAAATGTCAGATTTTTCGAGTATGGTGACAATCCAAAAAAACTAGAGAATATCTTTGAAGAACAAGAAGAAACAAATGAGGCTATATTAGACACACTCAATTTTCATGAATCAGGATGATGGAATCCTTATCTCAAAGAGTTTTTCGCTACATTAGATCTCTCTGCCTTACATCTCAAAAATAGTATTGTTGTCGATCTTAGACCAGACGAAGGGAAAAGTTGGGATGATATTAGCGGTCTTCATATTGCGTATGAAACTCTCCAAAAATATCCTGAGAGTAAAATAATTCTTTGTTCTTTGATTCCTATAGAAATATTTCAAAAAATGCTCCAATGAAAGAAGAATGAAAACGAACTACTATCATTATTACAATGAAAAAATGTAAGACTGATCCAATCATCATGAGGAAATAGTATGACCAAAGAAGAAGTTCTGAAACAATTTGATGGTATGTATAAAGAAGACATGACATCAGACAAAAACGATTGATGAAAAACATTTAAACAACTTTCAGAAATATCATCAGAAACAGCTTTTCAGAAAATAATGGAATCTGAAATATCTCGTTTTTTGCATGATGCAAAATATTGGATAGACAGAGAAAAACAACAAAATATGATATATGAAGATCAGTTACCATATTATTTCTTTGACTATCAAGGAGAAAAATCAGATAAGCGATTGGCATTTGAGGATAAACTTATTGCTCTTTTGCAAATGCAACATCCAAGCTTCAAGCAATTGCCTAGAGTAAATAATCTTCAACGAATTGTGGATATGTATAAATATTCGCGTACAAAAGGGTTGCCAGAAGGAACAAGATTTGAAGGTGTTTTCGTAGATTGGGATGGAACATTGTATGATAATAAAAAGTTACAGTTCAATCAGCATATTATAGATATGATCAAAGAGTATGAAAAAAAATGAAAAGAAATAATTATCCGAACGTGAGGAAATTTAGAAATGAAACAAAAACTTTTAGATGAGGCAGGATTGTCTTACAAAATTAAAAATAAAACGGACTACAAATGATGAATAGTAGAAATCGCTATAGATAATGATTCTCAAGAGTTTCTCCTAGCCAATGCAAAAATAATATCAGAAAATCACATAAAGGTGTAATATCTCCCCAATAGTATATATAGATAATTGATAATTTACCCTCGCAGTACTGCGGGGTTTTTCTTTGTTGTAATTTTATGACAACACGTTTTGCTAGGTAAGTATTGATATTTATTAGATAATATATAAATTAGTAAATGTCAATATAGGGGTTTTATATCTTACAAAAACTACAGATGAATAAAATCAATAAATTTAAGATCATAGGGTTTGCTTGTGAATTTATCAAATGAATCCAGGAGGAGAATAAAGGGAATATTTTAGAAGCTCTTGCGAGTAAAGAAGAATCTAAAGAAATATTAGAAAAAAATCTAGAACTAGAGGAAGATAATTACAAAATAGACAAAGAAATGTCAGTAGAAGAAAAAGTCAGGAATTGATGGGAGAGAATAGATAATATAGATTCTATCATCAAAGATTATAGATGATGAAAAAAAATTTCAGTTCTAAGGAAAAATTTGACACCAAATGAAAAAGACGAGAAGAATAAAGCTTTTGTTCGGGAATATATAGATGATTGATCGATACCAAAAGAATATGTAGGAGAACAAAAATTCAATCGGTTTGCAGTTGAAAGGTTATGACTAATAGACAGGCTACCCAAAAACATTGAAGAATTAAATAAAATACAATGAAATATAAAAAACACAACTTTTTTAAATAAATATTTTTCTAAAAATAATAAACCTCTATTTTCTGGCTATTGGGAGTCAAGTATTAAAGTGTTCATAAATATTTGATGGGGGAATAGATGTCGATTTTGAAATGGTGGTAGTATAGAATTTGAAAAGGACGGTTCTATAATTCGTAGGAAGGAACATTATCAGATTGGCCTTTCTGTCCGCTTAGTAAAAGACAGATTATAATTATATTTTTAATACCTTAAATTAATTACAAATGGAAAAAGAAATCAATAAACCAATTACCTCAGAAAATAAAGTAACAAAACAAAATGAAATAAAAGAAACAACCAACCATGGTATTATCAAAACTATGAATGATATACCAGAGGAAGCAAAGCTCAAAATTAAAATCTTCTTAGAAAAGATGGGGCAGATACAGATAGGGAAAGATAACTGAGCAAAAAAAATACAAGAAAAATTTTGTAAATCAGATGAATATATAAGATGATCAAAAGATATTATCAAAAAACTTCGAGGTATCAGATACGAAGACTATTCTGTTTGGGGAAAATATATGGGAATCCATACATACAACTATAAACAAGAAATCGTCCAATATATTTTACCAGACCTCCTCAATGATAAAGAATTTATGTTAGAATTAATAAAAGACAATCCTGATGTTTCTAAATATCTATGAATCTGTTTGAGTAATCATCGAGATCATCCATTACATAAACAGACATGGAAATATGAGAATATGACGAGCAAATTAATAGAATGAGATATCCCTACCACATCAAATCTGATAAAAGATAAAGAATTTATTCTAAGCGTTATTTCAATGGTATCGAGCGATTGTTTATCATCTTTATATTGCAGTATACCAAAGAATAGCCCACTCAGAGAGGATAAAGAAATAATCAATGCAATGCTTGATTCTGGTTGAGATAGTACCAGTGGTGCAGCCGAAACAATAAAAACTTTCCTTGAGCAAAAAGAATCAGATCTTCTTGATGATAGAGAAATAATGAAAAAAATAGTTGCTCAAATAGGAGGATATAATCGACACAAACATCATCCAAAAATAAAGGATGACGAGGAATATCTTACTATCGTGTATAAATGAGGTTGAGCAAGGTCATTTTATTCTTTCGATAATGATTTCAAAAACAACAATCCAGAATATTACAATAATTTAGTCCAAAAAGCGGAGTCACTGATTGCAAATAACGAGCAAGAGCTGGTAAATAATATTGAAAAAAATCCACTATTGGCAAAAACATTTAATATTGATGCTATAATAGACAAGATCGATGAAAAATTGATCAATAATAATGTTTTTGTGACTAAATTATTTTTTGCGGATAGTAATCTTTATGATAAAATTAAACATCCACAAAAACAGGTTCTAAAATATGTAGCTACGTATTTGAAACAAAAATCTGCTAAATGGAGTGA
>JAYSML010000076.1:0-4593 GCA_043724745.1 bacterium | reverse complement strand
ACACCAAATCACTTACAGAGGAAAAAGCTATCGAATATGCAAGTAAATTTATACAAGATTCATATTTGAAAGGTAAAGTATTCTATCAATTAGGAACCTCAATAGTTCTATCCAAAAATAGTAATAATTGACCATATCCATTGTACAAAGAAACAAGAAATTCATCGGATGTTAATGTTTTCTCATGAATAGAGATTGATACTTGAAATGAGGAAAATATAGAACCACAATACACATCTTTTAGCATAATGTATCCATACCTATTAAACTGAAAAGAAATTTACGAACAATATGGCAATAGAGCATGAATCACACTAGAAGTTAGTGCTGATTGAGTAATGAGTATAAATGCTAGATTATTACCTTTCAAAGGAATAAGTAAAAAATCAGAAAAAGTAACAAAAGATGATGCTGTAAGAATATTAAAAAACTGATGAAATTCACCTTTTCGATGACAGGCCAAAGAAATTAAATTTACTGCTCCTGAAAGAGTAATAGTAATGTTTAACGTACGAAGAGATAATAAAAATCTATTATTTATGTCATCAGGTATATGATTAAAATCAAACATGAAGCCAGATCAGCGAGCACAACAACCATATTCTATGATATTATCAGATTATAAAATTTGAAATACTGCACAATAAAATCTCAAAAAAACCATATATAACAAAAAAGTTTGGACTACTAATCCAGACTTTTTTATTTTCAATAATATCTAAAAGTAGATTATAGGTTCTTTAGACACTCAAAAGAATCTGTAAAGACAAAACTATTAGGAAGCTAGATAACATCAAAATAGTTTTTCTTCTTCTTTCTCATAAATAGATTAGATAAGGACTAGCTAGGTTTCTTGTGTTGTAAAACATTATATCTTTCATGAAAATAAATAAAATCATATTAACATACAAATTATATTCATAAATTTCAAATAATACAAAAAATCAGATTTTATTTTTCTAAATCAGATTGCCTTTTCAAAAAAACTACTCATAGAAAGCAGAGTAGTCCTTTTTTTTAAAAAAAATATTTTATATATTATACATCAAGTTCTGTAACGGTTTTTGCATGAGTCATTATAAAATGTTTTCTAGACTGAACATCTTCTCACATCAGAATCCTAAATAATCTATCTGTTTCTTCTGCATCTTCTATACTAATTTGTTTTAACTTTCTATTTACTGGATTCATTGTAGTTTCTCGAAGTTGCTCTGCATTCATTTCTCATAGACCTTTATACCTTTGTACCTCAGTTTTATCTTTATCAAATCAATATGCTTCAGGAGTATGTGTTTCGTCATATATATATTCTTCCTTCTTTCATTGGCTAAATCTATATATAGGAGGACAGGCTGCATAAACATGACCATGTTCTATAAGTGGTCTCATAAATCTAAAGAAGAAAGTCAGAAGTAACGTTCTAATATGTGCTCCATCTACATCGGCATCAGTCATTATTATAATTTTATCATATCTCAATAGTTCAAGATCAAAGTTATCTTTTACTCATGTTCATATGGCAGTAATCAATGCTTTTATTTCAGTATTCGCCATAATTTTTTGGATATGAGCCTGTTCAGTATTTAATATTTTTCATCTCAATGGTAATATTGCTTGGAAATTACTATCACGACCTTGCTTAGCACTTCATCCAGCAGAATCTCATTCCACAATATACATTTCTGTATTATCTCTTTTTTTCTGTGCACAATCAGCCAGTTTTCAAGGCAAAACTCATCCAGCAAGAAGATTTTTTCTAAGAACTGTTTCTTTAGCAAATTTTGCAGCCAATCTTGCTCTAGCAGCCAATTCCACCTTTTCAAATATTTTATCAAATTCTCATTCGTTATCTACAAAATAATCCTTCAAATAATTATAAACAGCCTTTTCTACCTCTATTCTTACATAGCTATTTCCAAGTCTTCATTTGGTTTGTCATTCGAACTGTGGTTCGGGTATTTTTACAGAAACTATAGCATAAAGTCAGTCTGTTACATCAGAATACTGAAATTCTCATATTTTTTTATTTATTTTATCCTTTTCTTTGGCTACTTCATTTATGATATTCAACAACGCAGATTTAAATCCAAGCACATGAGATCCACCATCAGTTGTAGGTATATTATTTACAAAAGACAATAAATGATCATTGCTGGTATTCACAAATTGGAAAGAAACCTCAGTCAAACAATCTTTTCCCTCTACGTTCATATAATGTTGAGACGACAAATTTTGTTGTTCTCAAACAAGGTTTCTCAACCAAGTTTTTATTCATCATTCAAAGTAAAATCTTTGTTTAAATCAAGTTTTTTTATTTACAAAATTAAATGTCACCCCAGGAGTCAAATAAGCTGATTGTTTCATTCTAGCTATTTCTACTATTTGAGAAAATTCAATGGTCTCAAATATTGTGGAATCAGGCATAAATGTAACACTTGTTCCAACCTTATCTGAGTCTTCCATTTCTGTTACATCTCATAGTGGTATTCATCTTTCATATCTCTGGAAATATCTTTTCCCATTTCTATATACACTTACTTCCAATCGTTCAGACAATGCATTTACCACAGATGCTCATACTCAGTGTAATCATCAAGATATTTTATATGTATTTTTATCAAATTTTCATCCTGCATGTAAAACAGTGAATACAGTTTCTAAGGCAGATCTTCAGGTTTTTTCGTGTTTATCAATAGGTATACCTCTACCATTATCATGCACGGTCACGGTATCATCTTCATTCAGTATAGTAGTAATAGTAGTACAATATCCTGCCAATGCCTCATCTACAGCATTATCTACTATTTCTTGTATCATATGATGGAGTCACTTAGCATCAGTAGATCATATATACATTCCAGGTCTTTGTCTCACGGGTTCAAGTCATTCCAGAACCTTAATATGGGAGGCATCGTAATCTTGTGTTTCGATAGTCATCTTTACTTAAAATAAATATAAAAACTGATTAAAAATCTAAATCGTCATCATCATCATACCTACTATAGTAATTATCTTCCTCTTCGGCATCTTCAGATTTTACTTTTTTTAATTTTCATCTTTTCTTTTTATATTCAGTAGATTCCATTTTAGCAATATCATCTTCTATTCCAAGAATCTTCTGCAATCAAGTATGTTCTTTTAATTTTTGGATAACCTTTTGCTCAATTTGTCTAACTCTTTCTCTAGTTACATCAAATTCTTCTCATACTTGTTCCAGTGTATATCTAGGTCAATCTATACCATATCTCATTTTAATAATCTTAGCTTCTCTTTCATCTAGCATTCCAAGTATCATATCTAGATTTTTTCTTAGCGCATTTTTTTCTGCAAACTGGTCGGGTCTAAGTGTATTGTTATCTTCTATCAAATCGGCCAAAGTATCCCTTCATTCATCTCAAACTTCTCTATCCAATGATACGTTTCCGAATATTACTTCCTCTAGTTTCTTGATTTTTTTTATTGGGAATCAAAGTTTTTGTCATATTTCTTTAGATGTTGGTTCTCTACCTAACTTTTGAAACAATAACTGATAGGCCTTATTATAAGAATTTATTTCATCTATCAGATGAACTGGTATTCTAACGTGTTTTGTCATATCAGCAATAGCTTTTGTTATACTTTGTTTTATCCATCGAGTAGCATAAGTACTAAATTTAAACTCCTTATCTGGATCAAACTTTTCTATAGCCTTTATTAATCATATATTTCATTCCTGTATTAAATCAGAAAAGCTAAGTCTAGATCAAAAAAATCTTTTAGCAATACTAATAACTAGCCTAAGATTTGATTCTATAAGTTTTCTCTTTGCATTTTCGTCTCATTTTTTAATACGTCTAGCTATATCCCTCTCGTCTTCAGAATTCAGAAGAGGGATTTTGGATATATCATTAAAATAAAGTTTTATAAAATCTTTATATTGCGAGTCTGTATTACGATGTATACTATCATAAAGCTCTATTTTACCCAACTTTGTTTCTTTTTTTATTTCTCAAGCCTCCTTTTCTAATACTTCTTCGATAGTAATTATTTTTATTGAAAGTTTTTCTGCTAATTCGTAAAATTTTTCTAAAACTTTTATGTTTAAGTCCATGTCATTCACATCAGCAATCACATCTTCTTCACTTATTTTTCCAGTCTCAAATCATTGCTTGATAAGATCTTGCAATGGTTTAGTAAGTTCATTTATATCATCTTGGAAACTATCGTAAAGTTGTTTTTTTAATTTTTGCATAACTTTCAACAAAAAAGAATATAAAAACGCGAATATTTACTTATTTTTAATAAAGCCAATAAATATTTGACAAATATAGAAAATAATATATAATATACACGTGTGGTAAGGTCAATAATAAAATACAGATAGAACTATATCCTAAAAGATATGGTTCTATTTTTTTATTAATCATTGTCATACCTGCGATTTACAACTAGTTACCTGCGACCAAAAACTAAACACACTATTGATAACAATTTTAACATAAATATCAAATATAAATAGATAAAAGATGCACCATTTTCATCTAAAAATATGCAGATCTAAAATAAAATTATACATTTGCAAATAAGATTTGTTTCATTACTTATTCCTTATTT
>JAYSML010000075.1:0-3180 GCA_043724745.1 bacterium | reverse complement strand
AAGCTTGCGTATCATTCATTTTGGTACGGTTATGTATCCTAATTCCTGACAAATCTCGATATTATTTACCAAGGATCTTCATGAAAGAAAAACTACCTTATTATATTTGATAGCGCTATTTACGATTTGGATTACTCTTCATATATTGGATGCAAAGCTTGCTATTACCATTCTTCATTTTACATTTTTGATTTGCTGATCGATAGTTTCTCAGATTATTTTTTCTGATTTTGCCCGACCAGGAGTTTGAGAACCAAGACTATCTCATATATAAAGTTTTACTCATTCTGTTCAGATTCTAGCTATTTTTGCTAAGTCAGTAGGTCTGTCTATAGAAGGCGTGTAGTCTATCTTGAAATCTCATGAATCGAAAATTACTCATTTGGGCGTTTGGATAGAAATGGACATACTTTCAGGTATATTGTGATTTACTCTAATAAACTCTATATTGAAACATCCTAATTTAAGGAAGTCAGAATCGGGATCTACTAATTTATATTTTAGAAGATTTGCTTTTTTGGGTTCATCAAAGGTTTTTTTAATAATTCATATACTAAGAGGAGAAGCATATATAGTAGGATAATCTAAGTCTTCTACAATATTTCTGATAGCTCATACATGATCCAAATGTCCGTGTGTAATCAAAATTCATCTAATTTTGTGTTTGTTTTTTTTGAGATATGAAATATCTGGTATAATATAATCGGCACCCATTTCTTCATTGGCTGCAAATTCCATTCAGATATCGACAATAATAATATCGTTTTTGTATTCTACGAACATACATTGACCCACCTGTTCTATACCAAGTAATGATACTATTCTGACAGGAACTTCGTCCTTTTTGATTAGTTTTTTTTGGTCATCTATACTCAATGCAGCATTTACTTGTCTGTGACGAAGAAAGGCTTCAGATGTCATTTTTTGAGCTGGCATTGGTGGCCTAGATGTTGGTCTAGATTGAGGCCTAGCCATTGGTCTAGTTTGTGAACTAGTAATTGCTCTAGCTTGTGGGCTAGTAATTGCTCTAGCTTGTGGGCTAGCTTGTACACTAGAGCTTGGTCTAAGTGGAGGTTTAGGATTGTTTTTTTTGGTGAAATCAATAGAAAGATTTCATTGCATAATTTGTGTTGGTTCCATGTTTGGATTGTAGTAATAAATAAATGTAAAATTAATATAATTTATATAAATTTTCGAAATAATAAATGAGTGAAACAGATATTCTCTTTAGAGAAAATTGTATGGAAAGGAAAGTTCCAATCATAAGTCAAGCCACTGAAAAATTTGTGAAACAAATATTAAATAGTCAGAAACCTGATTTATGCCTGGAAATTGGTAGTGCTGTATGATATAGTGGTATTTTCATGTCTAAGATATTGAAACAACGAGATGGTAAATTGTATTCTATGGAAGTGTCTTATGCTGCATATTTGGAAGCCTTGGCAAATCGCAAGCTATGGAATGCTCGGAATGTCAGTTTTTCTCCTTTTGATATTTTGGAATTAGATCTGAGTAAGTTATTCAAAAAATCTTTTGATTTTATCTTTATTGACTGACACAAACGTAATTATGGTAAATACATGCAGAAATTGGAGGAATATATAGACGACAAAACAATAATTGTATTGGATGATGTAATTAAGTATGATTTTAAGTTGTCTTGATTATACGAATATCTACAGAAAAAGCAAGTTTCTTATAAGATTCATAAAATAGATGACGATGATGGGGTCATGAGCATAAACTATTAGTCAGGAGCTTTCTCTAATTTTATTTTTTCTCATTCTAATTCGAGCTGATCGATTTTGTTTAATATTTTGTCGTCTGTATAATATCGTGTATCCAATAATCATACCTCATCTATATTTAATACATCTTCTGAACCTATAATTCAGATTTTATTTCAATCGAATAAAATTACATAACTAAGTAGGTCTCACCTACCAACGTAAGCATTTATAGTTATTCCGTCTATATCGTATTCTCATGGAAAATCTATAAGTTCATAATCTAATTTATGATAACGCATATCTTCTCACATTTTGAGAGCTAGATTTATATAGGCTTTGTCCGATGAGTCTGATCAGTAGAGAAATTTTTTTTCTATAAGGAATCAGTTTTCTACTGGCTTGAATTTTGACATTAGGTTTTCGTAATAAAATAAATTTATGGTTTATCCAAAGAAGTTTGGGTTTACTAGACGTAAAATAACTCCAGAAGCTCATAATAATGCTAATGCTATAGCGACTCCTCTGATAAGATCTTTTCATTTCTTAGAGTCTCACGTAGTCCATAGGACTCAGGCAACTATGATGACAAGAAAGCAAACAATTAGAATTATGGTCATAAGTATTTTTGTAAGTCAGGCCATTAATGTTGGGAAGGCATTTTCTTCCGTAACCTTGTCTGTGGTTCAATTTGTTTGACCTAATTCTATACAGTTTCAAATAAATGGAACATTTGTATTTAGTTTAACTCAACAACAGACTCATGGATCAGAACAAGGTTCACAATTTGATCATACTTTTTTAAAACCAGGATCACAAGTACAGGTGCCAATAGAAGTAGGAGTACAAGGACTGGACGCAAAAGATAAACTTGATATTGATAATATAACTAACCAAAACAATAGTGCAAATAGTTTTTTTGTCATGATATGGTTTGGATAAAATTTATTGTATCATTTTATTTATCACTTCATTTACTAGACTAGCATCTACTTGGTTTTTGTAGTTTGCCATTATTTCTTTCATCACCAATCATCTTTGTTTAGATAGTTCAGTGAAATTATTTTGTGAGATAATTTTTTCTATAAGGAATCTTGTCTCATCTGCGTTCATTGTCACTGGTAAGTAGAACTCTAGTAAAGCTTTTTTTTGTAGCTCTTGCTCTATATCCTCTGGTTTATTAGCTCTTTCTAGGAAAGATATTGTTTCCAAGGCATTTTTTATTTCTTTCCTGATAATAGATACAATTTCTGGATCTTCCACTTCCTTTTGGATTTCGATTTCCTTATTTTTGATTTGGGCCAATACATAGTTTAGTGTCAGCTTTTTCAATTCCTGTCTGTCTCTCATAGCCTGTTTGTAATCTTGTGTGATTTTTTCTAGAAGTGACATTTATGATTGGAAGATAAAAGATATTTATAATGAATTTGCTCAAGAGGGGACTCGAACCCCC
>JAYSML010000074.1:0-10024 GCA_043724745.1 bacterium | reverse complement strand
TTTCAATAATTCGTTTTCATCGATAATGAGAATCATATTCAAATTCTCAATTAACAGTTCGATTGTGTAGGTATTCTTCTCTCAATCTCCATACTTCTAAATCGTTCTCTGGTGGTATTCATTCTTTATCTATAGCCATAATGACATGATATATATCTTTCATCGTTGCTTGAATAATTTCTCATGTAATTTCATTTTGAGGTGTTTCTATAGTATCTAACTTAATGCTTTCTGTGCTCATTATTATATTTATCTATTAAAATAATATAATTGGCTATTTTATACATATCTTATAGATAAAGTCAATCTTATTTGCTAAATAAAAACATCACTAGTAAATCGTGAAAATGCCGTATATTATTAAATAATTTGCATTGCTAAGCAGGGCTTAAGAAGCTAATCTAATAAAGAAATAAAGCTATATGATATATTGAAATTCAATAAGGATAGATTATATTGATTTTGTACATATTATAATCTTTTAGATTTTTCATAAAACGACTATGGAAAAAATATATAAACAGTGCCAATCATGTGGTATGCCACTCAAAAAAGATAAGAAATGAGGTGGTTCGGAAAAAGATGGTAGATTAAGTAAAATGTATTGTAGTTCTTGTTATCAAAATTGAGAGTTTACGAGACCAAACATATCATTAGAAGAAATGAAAAAACTTGTTGATAATGTTTTAAAAAAAGAAATGAAATGGTGGAAAATATTTAGATGGCTAGCGATAAATCAGATACCAAGACTTGAAAGATGGACAAAAAAATAAAAAATTAGTTCAATGTATATTTAAATAGTGAGTTTTTATTGTTTTATAAAGAAATGCGTGATAGACGTTTTGTTGCAATGCATCGTGGTGGTCCTCTAAAAAAGGAACAACATATTCAGCTTATGAAACGAGCAATTCAATGTAGCGAACATGTTTTGGATCTTGTTTGAGAGAAGATAGATGCCAGATTAATTGATATTTTGGATATAGCTAAATGATGGACTAGGTGAGAAGTTTCTGTGGGCGTTGCCATGGAAGCATCGGTGAGCGCACATGCTATTGCTAGAGAATTTTCAAGCCCGATTGCAACAGCATTGGCCCGTTCAGTTGGACAAACAGTTGCCACTGCACATATGTCTGATCATTCATTAGGCTGAGCTATCTATGCATTGAAAGCTGTAAAATATCTAGGTAAATCGGTAGAGCAGGAAAGAAAATGGCAGAATAAACAATTGCCACAAGAAATTATGGAGTTGGTTCTAAGTACAAGGACTCAGAAAGAGCAGGGATTTAGAGATTTAAGAAGATTATTTGAAGAGTAAAATATATAAAATAGATTGATATAAATTTAGGGTTTGTATATAAATAGTGTCCAGATATTATGATTTTATATTAAGACATCGTTTTATATAATCAATAAATGATATCATGAAAAAAGACCTGTTAGCAAAACAAAGTAAGGAATTAATCAATACATTAAAATTGCGTTTTGAGAAAAACACGAATCGTCATAAAGATCTTGAATGGGCTAAAGTGCAAGTGAAGATTGAAGCTAGTCCCGAAAAATTATGGGCGCTAAATGAAATGGAAAGAACTGGTGGTGAACCTGATGTTATTGGTTTTGATAAAAAAACGGGTGAATACATTTTTTATGATTGTTCTGCGGAAAGTCCTAAAGGTCGCAGAAGCCTTTGTTATGATGGTGAAGGGCAGGAATCGAGGAAAGAATATAAACCGGAAAACAATGCTATTGATATGGCTCAGGCTATGGGCATTGAAGTCTTAACAGAAGAACAATATAGAGAGTTACAGAAACTTGGAAATTTCGATACTAAAACATCGAGTTGGGTAAAAACACCTTCTGAGATTAGAAAGCTCGGTGGCGCTCTGTTTTGTGATCGTCGTTATGATCATGTATTTGTGTACCACAATGGTGCAGAATCT
The DNA here is from genome assembly GCA_043724745.1 of bacterium. Classification (GTDB taxonomy): domain Bacteria; phylum Patescibacteriota; class Gracilibacteria; order Absconditabacterales; family Absconditicoccaceae; genus JAYSML01. Next base: position 8,087 of record JAYSML010000074.1, on the reverse strand, counting down.
TACTATGCTGCTAGGGCATTCCGTGGTTCGTTAAGAGTCTAAATTAGGAATTATAAGTTCATCATCATCTAGATAAATGTTGAGTAATTACATTGTTTTATTTTTTATTTAACATCTTTTGTTGTAATACGACCTATGATGTTGATCATGAGTTTCTGATTTTTATTACAGCTAAAGTTTGTTGCGTATCGTAGAGTGGAACATCATGCTTTCTCTTTGATATACCCTGATCATAAATGAGATTGCAGTGCTGCGAGAAACTCTGGATTGGATTGAAATTCCTGTATTCTTGGTAGATTTTCATAGTATAATGTAGAGTTTGCTAGGTATTGTAGATCGATTTTCCCTGTTTGATGATATCTTTCGACATTGTGATTTACTACGAGTTTGTCGATATTTACAATATTCACTATGAGATAATACAATAGAAAGGCCAGGATATAATACTGACTTAGTTTGAATTTTTGATAAAATACTTTAACAAAACTGATGATAATCCGTATCCCTACTAGAAACATAAAGCTCAATGATAGTATCCTTTCGTATGAATACCCATACATACTAAGATATAGATGCATTCTTTGATATCCAGATACAAATATGATAGTGGTACATACAAATATTATAGTCAGTAGGGTCTTGATAATTTTGGTTTGAGGAACAAATGTTGTCATTATTAGTAGTATTCAGATATTAATCAAATTAATTATTACTAATTGCCAAAATCATTGTACTGCATATTGCGCATAAGTAAATCCTGATGGTAATGCAGACGATCCAAATAGATATCTAATTTGTACATAACAAAAAATGAAATAAATAAGATTCATGGTGATTAGTATTGTAGCTGCTGTTGTACTATTGAACCATTTATTTTCTCATAAGTTTACTGTTTGTCCTTTATCTTGCTGATGAGAGTATAACTGATAAAATATACTTATGATCAAAACAGTAATAATAATAAATTGTACGATATTTTGTGCATTTATCCATTTGGGAAGATATTGAAATCGGTTGAAGATAGTGGGAATATTATTTATAATGATGCTCTCAAAAATTGGATCGGCTGAGCTTAGTAGAGCATATATGATAAATAGAATTGGTATTGCTATGACTATTCATAAAAGGATTCTTAATATTTTATTTCTTACACTTTTTTTGAGACCGAAAGTCATTCGATAAAAATATTTTCTAGAAAATTCTTGCCAAGAAATCTTTAAGTTTGTTGGAGTGTAGAGAAGTAATCATCCCATATTTTCCACTATATTGATTGTTCGTAGTTTTGTATAAGTATTACTTAGTAGTAGCAAAGAAAATCCAAAACAGCTAATAAGTATTAGGTTATTTAATCAAAGAAGTTGATTAGCCATATAGATTCCTTTAGTTAATGTTAATAGAATAACCCAAGACATTAGAAATATGGATATCTTTGATATGGTTTTGGGACGAATAATGATGAAAAATATCCCATACATATAGATGACAAATAGAAATGATGCAATGGTTTGTTCCCAGAATCAAAGGATGTTAAAGAGTAATCCTCACAATATAGCGAAAAAAAATAATAGTCAGATTCTTTTTTGCATGGGGATTGGGGTATTTATAAAAAGTATCTTCTTATCTAAGTGATTTATAGATAATCTATTGTCCAAATCAATTATAAAAGCATATAGATCTAGATTGTCATATAATGAAAAAAAATATAAAAAGTATTGTTTTACTATAGCTACTTCGTATATTTTCTTTGATTTTATTATCAATGAAACTATTATAATGGCTGATTTTTCGCAAGCAAAACCAATAGATCCATCACAGAATAAGTCGCTACAGGACGATGAAATCTTAAAGGAGAAAAAGTCTTTTGCAAATGAACCATGGAAACCAGTGGCTAAAAGCAATCCATCTTTTAATAAACCTTGATATGGAGGATGATGAAAATTTGGATGAGCTAGATTAGGGTGATGACGTCCAACCATTAGAAAACATGCTGCTCGTTCTAGATAATTTATAACTTAGAAAGCAACCCACTAATAAGTGGTTTTTTATTCTTTGTGCAATTTAGCTTTAATTTTGAAATAAGTGAAAATTTATTACACTTGATGTGGTCTAAATTGTATGAGATGAAACCTTATATTTTTGTTGTGTTGGATTTGTTTGGCTAGTTAACAGAAGAGGTAATATAAGCCATTGAATAAGCAGTCAAAAAGATTAATTATTGATTAACAAATCAATGGTTTTTTTATATTTCATCAAAACTATGATAAAAGGAAATTTTCTTGGTGCAGCTATTGTTGTAATAATCTACACGGTCTATATTTTAATTAATCCTATTGCAAGCAAATGGCAAAATATAGTAGCATTAGTTATTCTTAATGCTTTGACTATCGTGTTGATGGCTTTTGCATTTAAATTCAAATAAAAAAGTTAGAAAATAAGGCTAAAATCTTTAAATAAATATATAATATTATGAAATATAAACACACTCAAATTGGTTACTTGATGCTGGTTGTTACACTAATTGTGCTAACGTTTTTTACGTGGATGTATATTACGGCATCTACTGAACCTGAATCTCTCAACTCTGGGACCAATTTTGCTATTACTGCCATAATGACATTAATTCTTTTTGTTATTGCTTCATTTGTATCACTGCAAGTAATTGTTGATGAAGAATATTTACGAATCAAATTTGGTTACGGCATTTATCAAAAAAAAATTTCGCTTAATGATATAGTATCTGCTAAAATTGTAAAGAATCATTGGTATTATGGATGGGGAATAAGACTATGGTTATGGCCCAAAATGTGGATTTACAATATTTCTGGTTTTGATGCAGTTGAAATAAAACTGAAAAATGGTAAAATATATAGGATAGGCACTGATGAACCTAAAAAATTAGAACAAACAATTCTTAATTCAATTAAATAATAAAGAATAGGGGAGTTATTAAAATTAATGTAGAGGTTTCATGCTAGATGCAATCAATCCATCGGTCAGGTAAATAACTGGTTTCTCGTTTGCGCTCTTGCCGAGTATATATCCACAATTTTGTATTGTTTCTTCTTCTGCACCATTTCCGTTGAGTCTAATTCAAAAATCACTTTCTACTATAACATCCCCATAGGGCATTTTTACTGTAAATTGTCGAAATCTAGATTTAGATTCACCATGGTTTCTTATACCACTATTTATTGATAATTTTTCTATAGCATTATCCCAATCATCAAGAAATCTATTTATAGGATTGAAATGCTCATTTGGTATTTTAACCTTAGAGCGATTTATATCTTCAAATGATACTAGTTCGTCTAACCATTCTATGATAAATATATCACTATTATCTTTGTGTTCATATGCTAATGCTTTGGGATATTTTATATTATATGGTGGTTGTTTAGGTAAATATGATGTGTAGATATGCTCAGAAATCATTTTATATCATTCTAATATTGCGCCATACCACGCTTTCACATCATCAGGCATATTAGTAATACTTTTGTCTTCCTTATTTTCTCATATGATAGCGACAATCTTTTTCCCTTCTATCTCAAATGATTTCATATGGCCGTTTCTACTCAGCTGTTTTCATTCTGACCAATGTTTTTGTATCCGAACAGGAAAATCATCACTTAATAAACTGATAAGTTCTTTAGCTGTTTTCATATGAGGTGCTATTTGAGATCCCTCAATGTTAGTCGTTTTGCTAATGTTTCTTGGTTTCATAAAATAATTATATTTAGTATTATGAATTTTGCAAATATTTTGTTGTAAATTTTTATGAAAAAGACATTTGAAAAATTATTTATATTACATTATAAAAGAAAGGTTTAGTTCTATTAAACTATTGAATAAAGGTAGAGTAAATTCCATCCAAAATCATCAGTTTTCTTTCGTTCGTTCGATAATATCTTTGTTGAGAAATGGCTCGTCTTTTAGCGATAAAATGATACTAGGATTGAACAAAATGACTCTTGCCTTGATCTTTTCTACAAATACTAGTACTTGACAGGGTATTGTTTGTGGTAATTGATCTTCTTGGACGTAATTAATTAATTTTTTTCCTTTTAATTGAATAATGTCTTCGCGATGAAGCTCAAAATGTTCACAAGAAAAGATTAATTTCTGTGCTGTTCTTGACGCATCTGAATCGAATTTAGCATCTATTTTCATGTAACTAATGGTCATTATTAAAAAGGATTGTTTGTCCGGTTTAATATATTTAACCAAATCTATTTTTCAATAAATAAAAAAAAACACGACCTAAATCTTGGGTTTATATAGTTATTAACTGTTATTTCTTTAATTTTTTGCAGATGAGCGAAAATTTGTTACACTTAATCTGGTCTGAATTAACTAAGATGAAGTCTGTATTTTCTCGTATTTCTGTTGTTGTTGGGTAGATGTGATTATATAATTTTTTGCAAAAAAATCCATAATGGATATAATTATTTTGTTCTTTATTATATATTGTTTTATATGGTAGACCTTAACTATCTCAGTACTACTCCAGTTGCAAAAACTGTTCAACAATTGAATGCTGATGCGTTATTAGCTTACAAAGCTAAAGATTTTGGTAAAGTTAAAGATATCTTTGATCAATTGGAAAAACTTGAATTGGCTGAAAGAAAAAAACAAGAGGAGGCTACAATATTACAACACTCACAAGAACAACATAAAGAAGCAATGTCTATGTTAAACAAGACTCATGATCAGATAAATATTTCTAAAATAGATGATTTTAAAAAAACATTAAATGACAATAAAAATGTTTCCGGGATGGTAGGAGAAGAATCTTTGATGAAATCTAAAGAGGATATAGAGAGTAAATTGGCATTCACAAGAACAATCATAGAGACTGTTTTGGTTTGATGAAAAAATAAAACAATTGTTAAAATGGTAGTTGTTTGATGAAAAGATAATTGAAAGACTACATATATGGATTGAGAAGAATATTTGAGAAAGGCTAAAGAGGATAGAGAGAGGGAATTGGCATCCACAAAAACAATTGTAAAGACTGTAGTTGTTTGATGAAAAGATAATTGAAAGACTACATATATGGATTGAGAAGAATATTTGAGAGAGGCTAAAACTATTCAAGAAGAAAAGGAAACTCAAAAAGAAGTACAAGTTAATCAAGCCAAAAATTTACTTCAAGATAATTCCGAGTACAATGAATTTGAAAAAACTTATGAATATTTAGAGAAGTCACTTTTTTCAATTTGGTTTACCTGTAAACCCTGATATACTTCTATGTATCCTTGAAAGAATAGATTGAATTATCTACACCAGAGAATGGAAAAATTAATGGGAGAATATAAAATAATTAAATCAGAAATTACAAATTCGACAAATCAGATATCATGAAAAACAGACTATAAAATACAGAATTTTTATAATGAGATAGATGGTTTAATAGATGTATATAAAAATGAGGAACTATTAAATAGTGATGAAGAATTATATTTCAAAAAAATGTGGGATATAATTGATAAATTATATTTTCAAAAAACACTAATTAGTAATTATTATCTAAAATAAAAAACACGATCTAAATCGTGAGTTTCTATAATTCTTAACTGTTGTTTCTTTAAATTTTTGGAGATAAATGAAAATTTGTTACACTCTTTTCGATCTGAGTTAACTAAGATGAAGTCTGTATTTTCTCGTATTGAATTTATTGTTGGGTAATTAATGGAAAAGGGGAATCGAACTATCTTGAATTTACCATAGATAGAATTATATATATTATGTGATTTTTTTAACTTTTAATGTTAATAATATGAAATCAATATTTAAAAAAAATATATTAATAATATCTATTTTGGTTATTGTTTTTGGTGCTTTTATGATATATGAAATGATACAGACATATAAAGCCCATGAAACTTTTGATGGATATTGTAAATGGAGAGGATTAATTGTTGAAAGTAAATCAAGTGATTATGGTTATTGTAAGAATCCTCAAAATAATGAAGAAATTAAAATTGTCCTTTTCAAAAACAGATGGTATTTAGATGGCGATTTGCCTTGTGGATTTCTTTGTTTTTAGTCTTTATAATTTACTTCTACTTTCCATATTCCTTAATCAAAAATCCAAGTAATCATCCAAAAAAAATAGTGAGAAGAAAAATTGGAATAAGTTCATCCTGGTCTTTCCATCAGATAATAATAAGTGAGGGAAGGATGAATAGAAGTGAAATAATTGCACCACTTACTACTCCTTTTACTTTTAGTACCGTTGTTGAAATAAAAAATCATGCAATAACCCAAAAAATAAACATAAAAACAATAGTTTCCAATGGCATTGTTTTTATGGTCATAAATATCCCATAAAGAAATCCAACGGCAGTTCCTAATGATATCCCTAGATAATGTTTTTTCATATAAGTATATGTGAAATAAATATTTGAGATAAGTTTATTTCTTAGTATAATATTTGCAATAACAAAAAAACACGACCTAAATCGTGATTTTATATAGTTATTAACTGTTATTTCTTTAAAATTTTGGAGATAAGCGAAATTTTGTTACACTTGATCTGGTCTGAATTAGCTAAGATGAAGTCTGTATTTTCTCGTATTGGATTTATTGTTGGGTAGGGGAGTTGTTCTATAAGTCCTTTTAGTGTTAGCTTATAAGAGCTGCAAATATTATTGGATGTTTTTTTATGTACTCCCAAGTTGTTTCTTTTTTTGTATTTGTGGTATTAATATGTTTGTTATTGTTTCTTGATCTGCTTTTTTCAGATTCATCTTCCCATGCTTTTATCGCTTTTTTAATGGTTTCTTCGTCTAATCATTGAAATTTATCTAAATTTTGAGCTATACTTCGTCACTTTCCATGTTCAAACAATTTCATAGCAATCTCTTGATGGTTTACTCATTGAAATTTGTTTAAATACAGCGCAATATGTTCGCCTCTTTGATTATCAATAATATTCATGGCAATCTCTTGATGATCTAATCATTGAAATTTATCTAAATATATACAGACAAATTGTCCGTCTAGATGCTTAATAATATTCATGGCAACCTCTTGATGATTTAATCATTGAAATTTATCTAAATTAGCTGCAACATATCATCAGTTTCAGAAGTCTATTATTTTTTTTGCTATGTAATTATGATCAGATCATTTAAATTTATTTATGTGTTTAGCTACGATATCTGAATCTCAGTTTCTTATTAGTTTTATAGCTATTTCTTTATTAAACTTCTTGGTAAAATTCTCTTTTTTGTTATTAGTTAATAATGATCTATATTTAAAAATTTCAGCTTCTTCATATGTGTCTGATTTTATTTCTTCCTGAAGTAGATTCTCAGCTAATTGCTTACCGGATTTCTGTATAAATGGAATCCTTTTGCTATTTCTTTTTTTGCTAAGATCTGTTGCTAGGTTATCTCTGTAGTCTATTAGATTCATCTTATTTTTTATGTAAATAAATTATAGGTGCGATTAAATTATACTCACAACATAAAAAAACACGACCTAAATCGTGAGTTTCTATAGTTCTTAACTGTTATTTCTTTAAGTTTTTGGAGATAAGCGAAAATTTGTTACACTTAATATGGTCTGAATTAACTAAGATGAAGTCTATATTTTCTCGTATTTCTGTTGTGGTCGGGTAGTTAATAGAAGATGGAATGAAACTATAGTTCTTTAGTCATTGTCAGGATTTTAATATCATCTTCCATATAGAAACTCTTTAACGCGAAACCATGTTTCTTATAAAATTCCCTCGTAAACAGATAGCCAGGGTAATCTGGATGTTCATCTAGTGTAAGTAATTCTATTTCTTTGATTCATTGTTTCTGAAGAAGAGTCTCTGTATGTTTGAGTAATATACCACCTATTCATTGGCGTTGATGAGTTGGTAATACTCCCATCCAATATATTTTTGATTTATCTTTATATATATTTTCAAAAGTTATAAATCAGAGTATTTTATTATCATCTTTAGATACAAATCATGATTGGTTTGATATTTTTTCTTCTGCGAATTCAATTGTTTCAGGAGAAAAATAATCCGAAAGTATCTTCATTATCTCTATAATTATTTTGTTGTCTTTCTCTTGTATGGGTAATAT
>JAYSML010000073.1:0-15786 GCA_043724745.1 bacterium | reverse complement strand
AAAACAGACTCATGAACAGAAACCTTTACATGATCAGAATGTACAAAAAAATCTATTGATTGAAACATTTATTACAAAGATCATCAAGAAAAATATTGATGAGACAAACGATATCGTTTCATAATGGATAGTCATTGACAAAAGAAAGATACATATATACCAATCACTGATATAGTAATTTCAGATTTATCATACTGATCGTTGAGCGATGTTATATGTCTTCTCAGCAAAAAATGAATCGCACCAGTTTTATCGATCATATTATCCAATTGATTATTGCCTTGATTATGAGAATATCGCCAAAGAGAAGACAATACTAATAAAGATAAGAACTAGGATAGTTAACTAATTTTTCCAAAAATATCTCTCATCAACCTTTCCATCGATAATTTCTATTCCGTCTTTTTTCAATCTTCTAATCTTATCTTCACATCCAAATCCATATCATCATAATTTTCAATCTGATTGAATTACTTTGTAACAAGGATAAATATCTGGCCCCTGATTTTGATTCATTATCCTACCGACATACCTTGGATGTATACCAAACTTATCAGCAATAATTTTATAGCTTACTACCTTTCATTTTGGTATTGTTTGTAGAAACTGGTAAATTTGTAATTTTATATCCATCTTATTCTGTATATTCAAAAGATAATTTATTATACTCATCAGTGTCGTATACACAAACTCATTTCTCATGTAATAATACAAATTCTGAAACTCAAGAATCTAATGTCATTTTACTACAAATTGTACAATAAGGCTTTCATGCTGGAGCAATATTTCAATCCACGTCCAATCTAACAAAATATAATCTGCTTCAAATTATCTTATCAGGATTATTTTTCAATACATCCATTATTGCTCTTTGTTCTGCATGTATACAACAAGTCTGATCTTTAACTTTTTTATGATAAATCGATTTATCGCATAAACATCTCCTCTGATTTTCATGATTTGCAGGAGGACTATTAAATCCATCTCATATAATTTCTCCATTTTTCACAACCACACTTCCACATTTATCACGCAAACAAGTAGCCTGTTTTGCTATTTTTTTTGCTAAATTCAGAAAAACATTACATTCATCTAATTCTTTTCAAATCACATACCTCATTTTAATAAAATAATTTCTAAAACAACTATCAATATTTTCTAATCCAATCATAAGTCTCATCAAACAAAATATCTTCAGTTCATTCTTCATGGAAACAATGTCTAGCTCCAGAAACCATAGCAAATTTTTTCGGCTCATTTGCTACTTTATAATATTTTTCTGCTTGTTGTTTTAGTCCATTTTCTGCACAAATAATTTTCACTGCTAATTTTATTCCTGCCATTTTATCCAAATGAATTTGGGGTTCTATACAAAAATCTCTGTACATAATATCTGAAATAGGGTATTGTTCTCCACTTCACCAATCTATCACATAATTAGAATTTGTCTCATTATAGACTACATCTTCCAAAAGTTCTTTTCCACCTATAGAAGGATCTCGCAATATAATACTAGATATTCCACTCAAATCAGAATATAAGATAGTAAGTCATCAAAAACTATGACCAATAAGAAATATTTTTTTCTCTCATTTTTCTTGAAAATATTTTACAACATTATCTACATCCACTATATGATCTTGTAAATCTGTTTCCGATAATATTCTTCCATTTTTTTCACTTCCATAAAGATTAAATCTAAATGTAGAATATCATTTATCATTGAAATACTTCTCTCAATGCACAAACATATCTTCATCCCTGCTTCATGTCAATCAATGAACAAAAATAATTAATCCTTTAGAGATGTTTTCTGGATTATTAAAAATTCAGTAAATATTTTTATTGTCTGTAGTTTTTATAACAATCTTCTTTTGCATATTAATCGTTTTTCAAAAAACTAAAATCCTGACTGAAGTTCTATCATTTTATAGTAAATTCATTTCTTAACCAATAACTGTTTGTGATTTCCACTTTCAACTATTTTTCCATCCTTCATCACGTGTATAATATCAGCTTGTTTCACTGTTTGCAATCTATGAGCCACAACAATCACGGTCCTTCCCTTAAATAAATTATCAAAGGCCTTGGCAATATCCTCCTCAGAGAAACTATCCAAAGAACTAGTCGGCTCATCTAGAAATATTATCTTAGGGTCTTTTAGCAAAAGTTTTGCTATAGCAAGTCTTTGCTTTTGGCCGCCACTAAGTCTTACTCATTTTTCTCATATCTGAGTTTTCAGTCAATCTTTAAATGAATATATAAATTCGCATCTAGCCGACTTTATTGCACTATCTATTTGCTGTTTGCTCGTTTTTTTTGTAGTTCCATAAAGTAAATTATCGATTATACTACCATCAAAAACATTTGGATCCTGAGTAAGATATCAGATATTCTGATAATACGATTTCAAAGCTACTTCTGAAAGTTTTTGTCCATCGATCAAGACAGATCATAAGTCAGGATGTACATATCATGAAATTAATTTAATCAAAGTTGTTTTACCAGAACCGCTTTCTCAAACAAATGCAGTTTTCCTTCATCACTGAATCTCCAGAGTAAAATTATCCAATATGTTTTTATTTCAATAAGAAAAATCAATTTTATCCAGAATTATATTTCATTTTTTATAATTAAATCTTTTTCATTCTTCATATCATTTGAGTTTTGGCATTTCATCAAACGTATCTCGAAGTTTAGTAACATTTGTGATTTGATCATAATAATTTAACATCATATCGTTAGCTTCAAAAAGGACTCCAGTAATTTGATTCATAAGCATCCATATCAAAGTGAATTCTGCAAATGTCGCCTGTCATGAAAATATTTGTGTTCAATACCAAAATACCAAACCAAGCTTCAAAAAATCAATCAATCATCTAGGTATATCACTAGCGATTATAAATCATTTACTTTCCTTCTTATCCCAATAAATAATCCTAGAAAAAAAATCTGAAATCAATCCAAGCTCTTTCTCTATTTTATCATTTTGTAAAACTTCAAATTTTGACATAATAAGCCTAACCAAAGACCTATCATATTGGACAACAATATCTCTTCTTTCCTTCCTTATATATCTTGTACGTTTATTTCACCACCAAGCCAATAATATCATTATAGCAAAAACCATGACAACAATTAATAAAATAGGCCATCACATATTAAAGACTATTATACCAAAAACCATAGTAACCGTAACTATTACTCTTACCAACGATCACAACAAAGCATCATTTACTATAGCTCTCCGAGACTCTATTCATTTTTGCATTATTGTATTTGATTGTCACGTTCATAGTCATTCTATTTTGTTATTATCAGATTTTATATATTCTTTCAAATATTTATCCCAGAGTATTTTTGCAAACTTTCTAACCGTTATTTTTCTAAATGTTCTAATAGAATAGTTAGTCAAATAAACAACTACCAAAAATCCAAAAAAAACAAAAAGATATGTTTTGAAATAATCAAAATTTTTCATTTCCATTCATTTTATCGACTTGCTAATCAACCATGCATTAATTGGCCACATTATACCAAACCAAGCTGACGTCAAAATAAACAAAAAATATCTTCATGACATCTCTTTCATCGGACTAAGTAACCTTTTTAGTATATTCATAAGAAATTATAAACTTTTAAATCAGTCCTCCTTTACCTGATATGCCAAATCCGAATTTCATTCTTTCACTACTCTTCATTTCTCCATCACATATACGTGATCTACTGGTATATAATCTAGAATATTGAAGTAATGAGTAATAATAATAAAACAATTTTCATCTGAATTTAGACCTTTTATTAGACCAGCTACATTACGAAAAGCATCCACATCCAGTCAACTATCTATTTCATCCAAGAAAATATATTTCGGTCTAAGTAATTTCAATTGCAGAATTTCCACCTTTCTTCTCTCTCCACCACTAAATCATACATTCACATCTCTCCATAAAAATTCCTTATCTATACCAAGCTCCTCTATCAATGGCTCTATCACTTTTTTAAACTGAATAAAAGAAGTCTGACTATCATTTTTGGCATCATATATTGTCCTTAAAAATTCAAATAATTTCACTCATTTTATCTCTGGAATATGTTGAAATGCCAAAAATATTCAAAGTTTAGCTCTTTCATCGGGCTTCAATTGCAATATATTTATTTCTTCTATCTTTTCATTTTTGATTTTCAACTCGCCACTAGTTACTTCATATTTGGGACTTCACATAATCGTCATAGCAAGAGAAGATTTTCCACTCCCATTTTTACCCAAGATACAGTAGTTTTTTCCCATCTCAAATACCAAACTTACATCATCTAATATTTGTTTTTCTCATATTTTTACAGATAAATTTATCACTTCTAACATAATATAAATTCAAAAAATAAATCACTAAGAATATACAAATTTTAATTTCCAAAACAACAGCTTTAAGTCCGATTAAAAATCAGTTGAAAACTGAATCATAATATATATATTTCTACATACAAATCTAAAAATGTAAAGCTTATGGAAAAAATTCTACTTGTTTTATTTTTGATTAGTTTTGGTCTATTAATTATCGTAGGATTGGGATACGCCATTCCGTTAAAATTATCACACATTTCTCAAACATTGAATTTCGTATCAGTAAATCAATTTTTAGAAACGTGTTTGGCATGCGTAGGGATTCCGATGCTATCATTTTGGTCCCTCTACCTATTATGTAATTTCTTTAAAATTATGGAATTCTTATTCCAATTCCTCTAAAGAACTTACTTCTCTCTACACAAAAGAATCCCTCGTGTATCAACGAAGGATTTTTTTCTTTCAAAAGAAAACAAATTCATTATATACTTTTTAAGTTTCAACTTTATAACTATCATAATCTATGATAATAAATGTAATGGTCCAACCATGAGCTAAACAAGAAAAAATAAAAATTCAAATTGGCTTACTCTGAGATGACATATACAAAGTACGACTGAGAGCCAAACCAATAGATGGAGAAGCTAATGAAGCTTTGATAAGTGCACTAGCCAATCATTTCAAAACAATCAAAAAAAACATCAAGATTGTATCCTGATGAAATAGTAGAATGAAAAGAATAGAAATTTCAGACTAGTTTATTTTTTTCCCATTTTTTTATATAGATTTATCAATGAATTCTGAACCATTGACTTCATTACATCAGTAGAAAGTCATGAATTTGGATCAAAACAGAAGACTATTTTTAGTTTACATTTTTTATCATCGAAACTATCTATCAAAACCTCAGTATGTTCTTTATATTTTATAAATTCGAAATCATTCACTGCTGCTAAACTCTTTTTCACTATATCTTCTATATCCAAATCCAAATCAACCACAGCATCTACTTGTAGTTTCAAAATAGATTCTAGACTATATGTTTTGATTGGCATAGTCACGAATTTAGAGTTTGGAAGAACAATTCTTCTAAAATCAAAACTCCTTATAATAATATCTTTCATATTTATTTCTTCGATTCTACCAAAGACTTCTTTTCTATCTATTTCTAGAGAAAGGATACTTCCTGGCTGATATTCTTTAGTAGTAAAAATCATAATTCATGAGATTAGATTTGTTAATGTCTGTCTAAATGCAAATCATACTCAGATAGAAATTCATCCAACTATAAGTCCTACATTTATACCTACTATACTAAAACTTATAAAGAACGAAAACATAGCCAAAGCATAGAAGATAATATCTCAGATAAGAGCTGATACATTCTCTACTTCCCTATTTCATTTGGTTACAAAGTTCCTTGTAATTTTATTTCTTATAGATACCGCCAATATTTTGGATAAAGAAAGTAATACAAAACTGACTAAAATTGCTAATATTATAGCTATAATTTTTCCGACAAAAGGATTATCATATATTCTCAAAAGCATATCCCAAAGGGTTTCTCCAGTATTTGTAACAACTTTACCTACGGCAGTATTCATTTATTTTTATATAAGTATAAACGTCTAAACACATACTAATTTTAACCCTTTTTTCTTATTTTGCAAATAATCTCATGGATTATTAATAAATAATATTTCATTGATTTTTCGTGTAAATAATTTACATTGAACAACATAATATCTACAAACAAACCATTTACCAAATAAAAAAAAATATGCGAATAGTGATCCTTATAATTATATTATTACTATCTATAACTGCCGTATTCCTATATTTTCTACTAATAGAGGACAAAAATCTACTAGATTCCTTACTTAAAAATTTTCACAAGGAAAAGATAATAGAACCTGAACAAAATCTTGTAGATATCAAATATTTCCAAGAATGACTAGAGAATATAGAATTTACAGATAAAGACCTAGAAAAAGTAAAAATCGAAATACACAAGAAAGTAATCTGAATGGAAGAGTTTATAAACGCTATTATCCTAAATATTCTATGCTGATGAAATATCCTAGTAGAATGAGTACCAGGACTAGCAAAAACAAAAACCATATCCACATTTGCACAAGTAATGTGAATGGACTTCAAGAGAATCCAATTTACACCGGATATGTTACCATCAGATATCACATGAATTGAAATCTACAACACAAAAAATAAGGAATTCGAAATAAAACTCGGACCAATCGTCGCAAATATAATACTGGCAGATGAAATAAATAGAAGTACACCAAAAGTACAATCGGCACTACTAGAAGCCATGCAAGAAAGACAAATCACAATATGATGACAAACATACGCACTTCCAGATCCATTCTTCGTCTTAGCTACACAAAATCCTATAGAACAAGAATGAACCTATCCTCTGCCAGAAGCTCAGGTTGATAGATTTTTGTTCAAGATCATAGTAAATTATCCACATCATCATGATGAGAAAAAAGTATTAGACTCCATAGAAGATGAGCAGAAAATACACGTTAAAAAAGTATTTTGACCAAAAGAGTTTATAAAGCTGAAAGATAAAATAAATAAAGTTATAGTTTCAGACGAAATGAAACATTATATCACCAGACTTATAGGCAAAACTAGAGAAAAAAATACCAATATAATTTACTGAGCTTCTCCTAGATGATCTATCTGATTAATGAATGCTTCTAGAGCACTAGCATTTATTGAATGAAAAGAATTCGTATCGCATCAAGAAATTCAAAGAGTAGCATTATCAGTACTTAGACATAGAATAATACTTAGTTACAATGCCAAAATAAACTGAATTACAGAAGATGAAATTCTATTGGATCTATTCAAAGAAGTCAGTCTTATTTAATATTATTTCTGTAAAGTTTCTATCATCATATCCTGATGCCTATCCTTTAATTTACTTACTTCCAAGTCTTTATTAGACATAAATTTTTCGTTATCAAAACCATATTCTTCCAACATCAAAGAGGTATGATCCACTCAAATATAATGAGGTAATATAACATAGTCAGCTCATTGTTCATAAAGTTTGATAGCTTCATGTATATGATTTGAAACCAAAACGACAATTGTATTCTTCCTTTTTTGTTTAATATTTTTAAGTAATACAATATTTTCATCAAACTTTTTCACGCTACTAATTACCATTTTAACGTCTTTTACATTGAGTTCTTGTACAAATTCCACGTCTCCAATATCGCCATATATACAGTCTTTATGCTCACTTTGAAGTAATCAGATTATAGAAGGATTTTCATCTACTACCAAAATTTTATTTTTTTCATTTAACTTAGTATACAAGTTGCTACCAAATCTTCCATAACCAAACAAAATTATATCATAACCTGACTTATTTACTTTTTTATATGATTGATTCCAAGGTCCAGGAATCCATTTCAAAACGGGTCTAATGGTATTATATATTTTCTCTCCATACACCATGAAATAACTAGATCCTGCTATAGTTATCAGTCCAACTATAGTCGCTACGATTTGTATATTAGGGTCTTTTATCAATCCAGAAGAAATCCCCATCGCCAATAGAATAAAAGAAAACTCACTAATCTGACCTAAGGATGCTCAGCTTAAAAAATTATTTTTCTTTGTATGTCACATAAATCCCAAGATAATCATTATTATCAAAGGCTTAACCAATAGAATAAACGTAGAAAACACTGCTATATGAAGCCAATTTATACCAGCGGAGAAATCCACATGAGACCCCAACAATACAAAGAATATAACTATAAAGAAATCTTTTATGGGCTTAATTCTACTAGTTATCTCAAATCTATACGAACTTGTGGCCAAAGAAACTCATGCTGCCAAAGCTCATATTTCTATTCCAAATCACAAATATTGGAATAATGCTCACAAAATAAAACACCAACCTATGGAAAACAAAAATAGAAATTCTTGTGATTCTGCTATTTTTTTTGTAATTTTTGGTATAAAATATTTACTAGCCAATACTATCAGAAATATTAATCAGATTAGTTTCAATGCAAGCAATCATACGACTTGCAATCACATGCCTCATCATATATCTCTGAAGCTTACTATCAAAAGCATTACAAGCATCACTATCAAATCTTGTACTATCAGTATTCATATAGATTGTCTACCGAAAGTAGATTCCATTTCTTCTCTATCTGAAAGTAATTTCAAAACCACGATTGTACTACTAAACGAAAATCAAGTTCATATATAGACAGCCGTAATCGGATCAAATCCCAATCATAAAGAAATAAGAAATCAGATAGCTGATGTTATGATAACCTGTAAAATTCAGGTAATTATTGATCTTTTTCATATATCCTTGATAAGGGATGGATTTAACTCCATTCAAACCATAAAAAGCAAAAATGCTATTCATATATTAGCGAATCATTGGAAACTAGTATTTCATTGCAATAAGCTTGGAACTAATAATGTCAAAAGTACTCCAGACAGAATATATCAGATAATCATAGGTTGTTTAAGTAATTTCATAATCCACAAAACTATCAGTACAACACCAATAACCAATCATAAGCTGATAAAAATCTGTTCCTGCATACCATATATTTCATAAATAAACGCTTTATGCAATAAATTATATACGAAATATAAAATATGTCAAATATTCAATGACTTTTTACGTACAAGAACAAGCTAAGTTATATTTTCTAGAAAGGAAATTTAATTCACATCTTTTTCAATGATGCTAACAATGTTGGATTATTTGCAGAAGCCTTGATTATAGTGTTTAATTTATCATCCAAAACTAATATAGAAATTGTTTTGATTACCTTAGTTCATTTTGTGATTTTTATAGTTCATATACCAGATTTCAAAGTTTTAATAGCAATACTTTTCTGACTTGCAATTACGGAAAATTGATTTGGGAATATATCAAACATTTTTTTATCATAATTCAAATTTATTGACTTATCAAAAGCCAATACTTCTCAATACTGTTTAAGAGCAAAAACCAAATTTGCAGAATTTCCAACTCGTAAAATTCATTCATTAGATCCCGTCAAAGACACCGTAAAATCAGCCAATGAAGCATAAACCTTGGAAGTAGATGGAGCTTCTTTTTCTATATAATATGGCACATTTCCATCTCTCTCTAGAAATAAAATAGGATCTATAGTA
Source organism: bacterium (assembly GCA_043724745.1). Classification (GTDB taxonomy): domain Bacteria; phylum Patescibacteriota; class Gracilibacteria; order Absconditabacterales; family Absconditicoccaceae; genus JAYSML01. Next base: position 6,251 of record JAYSML010000073.1, on the reverse strand, counting down.
TTTTCAAATATTTGTTGCTGACATTTAGATCAGTTTACTATTTCATTTATACCAGTACCACATCACATAGGGAAAAATGGCAAAGTCACATTTGGATTTACATCTATCTGGAAATGTAGATGAGGTCAAGTCGCATTTCAGGTTTTACCAACCTTTGCTATAAGCTGACTTTCACTCACAAGGGCTCCACTTTCTATCAATATCGCAGATAAGTGAGAATAGCTACTGAAAAGTTTCTTTCAATTTTGTTCATGTTCTATAATTACCAGTTTTCCTCGAGATCATTTATCTCCAGCGAAAATCACTTTACCAGATCATATAGAATAAACCTCTGTTCATTCATTGGTAGAAATATCTACTCATTGATGAGTACCCAATCATATATCTCGCCCATCAAAATAAGTAGTCGCCCAAAGCATAGAATAAGTACTATTGTACAGCCTATTATCTTTGAATTTATAATAATCAGCATTTGTTATCTTCGGTAGATCAATCACATAATCAGAATTTCATTTCTGGTAAGCATGATTAGTCACCTTCTGCAAAGGATAAGACCAAGCTGATGTATATGCGAAGCTTAAAATTCAAAAAATCAGTAGTCAGATTATCTTCTTATTCATTTTTTTTATTAATTTTAAATTTTTAGTTATTAGTTTTAAACTTTTAGTTAGAGTATTGTAAGACTATGAAAATCTGTAAAAATTTCAACTTGAAAACAAAAAACATTCGTATAACACTTAGCCATACCTTTTATTCTGTTACAATTATAAAAGATGAAAACACTATTCTGGATCGCATTAGTCTTATTGATTATCTGAGGACTAAATCGAGGTTTAGTATGAGTTTTTAATTTTGATTTGGTAGCACGAATTTTTGGAAAAATGACTGTCGTTTCTCGTCTAATCTATGCAATAGTTGGAGTATCGGCTATCTATGTATTTTTGGAAAAAGTTTCAGAGAAATAATATAATCTGAACTTAAACAAAGTCCAAAATGACGAAGTAATGATTTTTTTGTAAGTTTAAAATAAATTTCTAAACATAAATAAAATATACATAGTTGTCGTAAATTTATTTTTCAACTCAATAACAAAGAAACATATTGTACAAAAAACATTATATGAAAATAACTTTATTTATTATAATATAAGGAACATGGAAGAAAATAAAACCAAAGCTGATGAATTTATTAGTTATATAAATCTCAAACGAAAAAATTTTAATTGTCCGATGTGTCAAACAAGTAACTGGATGGTTTCAGATAAAGTTTTCGAACTCAGACAATTTAATTGATGAAATTTAGCTATCGGTTGAGTGCCCATAACGCCAGTCATAACAGTGACTTGTTCAGAATGTTGAAACACAGTATTAATAAATGCAAAAGTTACTAATTTATTAGATAACCAAGTAGAGGATGGCGAAAGTAAAAGCAACTAGTCCATGAGATTCAATGTATATTGAAACAAAGGCTCCGGAGTTAGTAGCAGTAGACAAAAAACATCGAATTTCATTAAAAGACAGAGTCAAAATAGTTGATTCTTTATTTGAATTAAAAGACTTTTTTTGGTGATTTTTTTGAATTGCATGATGATGACGAATAAGTTACATTAGCATACTAGAGCAAAAAAACAACTTACCAACGTACTTTTTATTATGTTTAATATTAATAAGTCTAATAGCTGTAATATTTTTAATAATTTCATTATCAATGAAACACAGCAAAAGAAAATTTAATAAGACTATCTTATATGATATGAATAGGATTGACTGAACCGAAAAATAGTTATCTTAATTCTCAAAGAACTCTTCTTTTCTCTTCTTTTCCTTATCATATCCATTTCCTCAATCTCAAATTACACAGAAAATTATTTATATCCCATTAACTTTCAACTTTCCTTATCATACAAAAGAACATCATCAGTCAATAAATCTGGATTGTTTTTTTCTACAATTCATCAGTCCAAAAGTACTAATTTTCATCTAGTTTCTTCTTTCTGGGAAAGTATCTGATCTACTACTTTATTTACATCATCCAAAGTCGGCTGTCAGTATGGCATATTTTTCTCTACATATTTTTGGAAATTATCTTCATTCATATTCTCTTTAAATGTCTGTTCCATGCTTGTTCATTCTACTAACGATACACACAAAATCGTAGGATTTCGACGCTCATCGTTGAGTATCAGATTACTTACTAATTTTTTGATAAATGCATAATCTTCATATCATGTTTTGGGTTGTAAAACTTGGACAGAAGCATTGTAAATCACTTTCGTATCTGGATTTATTATTTTTGCCATAGTCAACCTTTCCAGCAAAAGGACATTATTTAGATGAGTATTTATACTTGGATCTCCCTCATTCGCTCTTCTATAAAAATTGAAACGATTCATTGTATCCCCCGTATTTAGGAAACCACTATTTAGAAACACTACATTCAAAAGCTTATCTCAATATTTTTCTAGATAATTACTTATAAAGTTTTTTATAGATTTCACGTCTAAGATATTCAATCTTGTAGCATCCAAACTATCTTTGGAGGTTTTTATTACATCAAAAGTACTCATCAATAAACCAGCAATTGATTGTCATATTTTACTTGTTCCTGCGCCAACTACCAAAGCAGAATTTTCTATACTGATTTTTTCTATATCTTTCATAATATAATTATATTCGAATTGGTTTTTTTGTCAAATCTATAGAAACAGCAATATAAAACTAGAATTATACTGGCATAATCGATAACATTTCATCTAATATTATTGGCTTGACTTATTATATTAAATATATATAATAGAAAACGTAAATATATTATTTACGAGGGCTAATAGTTTCCTTTATAATTATTTGAGGTCAAGATGTTGCCAAGAGGAAAAAAACATCAAACAAAAAAAATATCAAAATGAAAACAAAATTAAGTTTTTGGAAGATTAACGCTTTAGCTATTGTTGTCATTGGTCTAGGGTCTCTAGCATTGTGTGGAGTCACTACAAACTGCTTCATGGTATTCGTACCCGTATCTCTGATCTTTATGTCTTTTCATTGGTTAATTTACAAAATAAATACTACCAAAAGAAAAAAGAAAGAATGGATTAACGCCCTAGATGGACTTGTATTTAAAACACATAGTCTTCTTCGAACCAATCATAGGATTATGGTAAGAAGCGATCTCATTTTTGGAGACTTCAAAACCCCTTATGATCATATAGAAGAATATATGTCTATACGAAAAAAACATCCTGCGGTCGATTATCTCTCAAGGAAAATAACACTTCCTTATGTAGGTATGAGTATAGCTAGGTTTACCGAACTGATCGAATCTAGAGAAACGAGTATCAAAGAAAAAGAATTGATTATTGAAGTTGGAAGTTTGAATTCTATAGTTCGTCTGTCAAAATACATGGACGAAAAAATGCCAGAAAATTTATTTGATCTAATGATGAAACGATATCCAGCTTTTGTGCTCTTGTTCAAATTGAATGAGAAACAAATAGAGAAGGCTATCGAGACGTTATCAATCGTAAACCTATTGGGGAAACGAGATTTACCCTTCTATCCTCTAGAAAAAGGAGAAGGATTCATTGCAAAGAATGAATATGGAATCAATTATTGTCTCTATGGTGCAATAGGAGATTCTCATATCATTGAGGACCAAAATGGTAGAAAAATCTGGCATGTGATTAAAGAACTTGAAGTTGAAGAACAAAAACCTTTCAAGCATTTACGAAAACAAGTAAAAGAAAAATTCATCCAGCATGGACTGAATATTACAATCTAATCTAAAAAAAACTAACTTAATCTAAACCCAATGCCTTGTCATCAGTATTTCTAGATGGCAAGGTTTTTGTTTTTTTTCATTTTAATTTTATTTTTCAAATACAATCTTCTCTCATTTTCTACCAATCACCATCTACAATTTCAAAATCAAATAAATTTTCATTCTACAAAAAAATCTCCGACATAAATACATGTGGAGATTTTAAACATAAGATTTCATAGTATTGCTTTTTGAAAGCGTTTACAAAAACTTAACACATACTTCCTCTTTTCCAATTTTGATTTCTCTAAGATATGGAGGAATAATAAAGGTAAACAAATGATTTACTCCTTTTCTTTGTAGAAACATTGTAATGTCATCCGTTTGCGTCTCTCTGCAGATGCATACATCATACAGACCAGCCATAAGTTCATTTCCTTGGAATTCATAGATTCCATTTTGTTCTAGACTCTCGATAGCTTTGCTAGAAAGTCTAATTTTCATTTCAATTACATCCTCATTCTTTTTCATGATTTCGTTTATACTCCTATTTTTATTCCCTTTATTGGTAGGGTAACCGGGTTGACTTATAAGTATTTGCTTATCAAATTCAATATTGATTTGTTCCTTAGTTTTTCTATAAACATAAATGTTTTATTCGTAACATTTGAAATAATGTTCCAAGAATTCGTAAACTTCTTAAGCCAATACAATGTCGTATGAATAGCCATCTGATTACTTATCGCTAGCAAAGCATGAGAACTTGTAAGATGACTCATAGAAGACCTCATTACTCCTCTAATTCTAGGTCCAGTTCTAAAAAAGCTCAAAGTAAAAAATATCGAGTTACTCTCCTACAAAGGAATACTCTATGGTAAAGTAATATCGACATTGATAGATTTTATCATCACGGCTTTGATTATCTTCCTATTTATCAAATACGCCAATATAAGCGTAGTACCAGCAGCAATTAAATAAGACGCCAATCTTCGCAGTACCGAGAAATAACGCAGCTTTTATCCAATTTTAATTGGGTAAATAAAATCATTTATCCTTGAATAAAATAAAATATGAAAGTTTCGATTTGATTCTCATGACCAGCCTGAAGCTGAGTAAATACCTCTGGAATGTTTCTCTGACAATTACTATCAGCCAAATGATACAACATTCTGGCAGACAAAGAATATGCATCCATCATCAAGGGAGATAATAATAATTTCTTCCTCTATATATCAGATCAGGACGAACATCGAGTTAGTAATCAAATTGATTATTTTTTCGCCTATGATGATCTAGCTATATCCAAAAACGAAAAAACATACTGACTCAAAAAGACCTTTAATATCAAAGCCGAAGACTGCAAATACAAAAACACATTTGCATTTGGTGGAGCATTGAAAATATTTTGAATTGATATCTCTGAATGAGAAGCAATGTTCAGAAAAACATTCAAAGAAGAATCTCTAGAAATCAATCTAAAGGATCTTAAATCAGGTTATGAATATATCCAAAATAATTGCTGAGATACTTGTGACATAATAAATTTTTCTAAGAAAATATGAGACGCCAAAAAGTTTATGTTCGGAAATGAAGTAATCTCAGAATGAGCTGTAGCTAGTGGAATGGATTTCTATAGTGCATACCCCATGACACCTGCGAGCTCCCTCATCGATGTCATAGTTACCAAAAAAGAAGTAACCTTCTTCCAATGAGAAGATGAAATCGCTGTTAGCATGGCAATGCTTGGGGCTAAATTTGCATGAAAAAGAGCCATGTGTGGAACTAGTGGTGGATGATTTGCTCTAATGACAGAAAGCATATCCTTCTCACACCAAGCAGAAATTGGATGAGTATATATCCTCTCACAAAGAGACGGTCCAAGTACATGAACTCCTACTTATACATCACAATCAGATATAAATTATGCATTGAACGCATCATTCGGAGATACCTTACCGATTGTACTCGCTCCATCAAGTTTCGAGGATGGATACAATCTCATCTGAAAAGCATTAAATCGATCAGATATTTACCAGCATCCAGTAATAGTTCTTCTAGATAAACAATTTAGTGAATCATATCTAAGTATTTCTGAAAAAGAACTAAAACCTGAATCAATCAATAGATGAAAACTCGTAAGCGAAGCTCCAGAATGATTCAAGAGATATGAATTTACTCAAGATGGAATTTCTCCATATTCAATTCCTGGTATGGAAAACTGAGAATTCAATGCCACATCATACGAACACGACGAATACTGAGCAACTAACGAAACAGTAGAAATCAAAGAAAAAATGACCTTGAAGAAATTCAAAAAATTAGATACATTCGTAATCCAAGAATTCAATGAAAATTTCTACGGCTATGAAATTATCAATCCTAAAGCTAGTCAGTTTTTTATCTCTTTCGGATTCACAAGTTACAATCTAAAAGAATTTATAAAACAGAATTCCAATTATGGTATCATACTTATCAAAGTTCTCCAGCCTTTCGAC